>CAZSHL010000027.1:0-12258 GCA_964606585.1 uncultured Piscirickettsiaceae bacterium | reverse complement strand
CATTTAAAGTTTTCGTTGGATAAATCGGTATCTGTTAGCTTCTGTAATACTTCCCTTGATTTAGGACCAGCCAAAACCAAAACTCCAGTCTGAGATGTAATGCGCTGAACATCAACGCTACCATCTTTAGGTCTTAATTTAAATAGATAATCATGATCGTGAGATTCAAATGCCCCTGCAGAAACCAAATAGTAGGTTTGAGGAGCTGATTTATAAACTGTAAATTCTGCACGAACTCCGCCATTAAGAGATAACATATGGACCAAATTAATGCGACCAATACTCTTTGGAATATTGTTTGCAAATAATGATTCTAGCCATGCTTCAGCTCCAGGTCCTTTAACTAAACACTTCGCAAAAGCTGACATATCTAGTAATCCAACTTTTTTATTGACATGTTTACACTCGTTACCTACATGTTCAAAATAGTTTGAACGCCGAAAAGAATTTTTCTCAACAATACGCCCGTCATCGAGTGGATCAGAATGATTTTTATTCAGTAGTACGTTTACAGTATCTTCCTGATTTAAATCATCAGCACTAAGTGAATAATCAGAACTTGGCATGAACCAGTTTGGACGCTCCCAACCATAAACAGAACCGAAAACAGCCCCCAACTCTTTCATTCGATCATAACAAGGTGTTGTTTTTAAAGGTCTTGCTGCGCCTCGCTCTTCATCAGGATAATGAGGGGTAAAAACATTAGAATATGCCTCTTCATTTTTTTCTTTCAGATAACCACGAGTTGCATAAGGACCAAATCTGCGTGGGTCAACTCCCATCATATCCACAGTAGGTTCACCATCAACAATCCACTCTGCTAACTGCCAGCCAGCACCACCTGCTGCAGTAATACCAAAGCTGTGTCCTTCATTAAGCCAGAAATTTTTCAAGCCTGGTGCTGGTCCAACAATAGGATTGCCATCTGGAGTATATGCAATAGCTCCGTTATAAATATCCTTAACCCCAACCTCTCCAAAGGCTGGAACACGAATAATACAGCGTTCAACGTGAGGCATTATCCTATCAAGATCGCCATTAAATAATTCATATTGACAATCATCGCTTGGACCATCTATGTAACATGCAGGAGCACCTTTCTCGTAAATGCCTAAAATCATTCCACCAGCTTCTTCTCGTAAATAGTAAGCCGCATCAGATTCACGCAACACTCCCATTTCTGGAAGCCCTTTCTTTTTTCGTTCCATAATATCTGGATGAGGTTCGGTCACAAGAAATTGATGTTCAACTGGAATCACAGGAACATCTAAACCCACCATTTCACCAGTTTTTCTAGCAAAGCTTCCAGTACAAGATACGACATGCTCACAAGCGATATCACCTTTGTCAGTTATCACAATCCAGCTATCATCTTTCTGATGTTCTAAGGCAACTACCTTTGTGTGTTCGTATATTTCAGCTCCACGATTCCTTGCACCTTTACATAGCGCCTGAGTTAAGTCAGCTGGTTGTATATAACCATCGTCAGGATGCTGGATTGCGCCGACTAAGCCCTCTGTATTACATAGTGGCCATATCTCTTTAATCTCATCAGGTGTTAAAAATTTGACATTGACACCAACCGTGCTTCCAATGCCAGAATAATACTTATACTCATCCATACGATCTTGGCAATTAGCTAAGCGTATATTTGAAACTACACTAAAACCAACATTCATTCCGGTTTCTTCTTCAAGTTCATGATAAAAATTCACAGAATATTGATGAAGTTTACCCACGGAGTAACTCATATTGAATAGCGGTAACAAACCAGCAGCATGCCAAGTTGAACCTGAAGTTAAGTCTTTTCTTTCAACCAACACAACATCTGTCCATCCTTTTTTAGCTAAGTGGTAAAGCGTTCCAGCTCCAACAATACCACCACCGATAACTACAACTTGAGCTTTATTTTTCATTACAACTCCCAATTAACATTTAGCGAAATAAAATCGGCATTATATACCTAATATTAAAATAAAATCTATTTACTTAAATGCGACAATTTATGTGCATTTTTCTCCCAATTTATGCCATCAAATTTTTCAATAATAATTTCTTTTGGTTTTGGGTTAAGGCAGTGAGGATTAACACTAACACCATCTGGATTAGTTCTTGGAATATAAAAAGATTTTATACCACAGGTTTTACAAAATAAGTGTTTGGCCTCTCCACTATCAAACGTATAAGTTGTCAAATTACCTTCACCTTGAATAAGTTTAAACTTAGATTTAGGCACAATCAAATGTAAGTTACCCGCCCTACTACAAATACTACAATTGCAGGACGAAACAGTAACTTTATCACTTGCTTCGACTTCAAATGTCACCGCACTACAATGACAAGAACCTTGATAAACCATAACTAAATATCTAATTCACTAATAAGTAATCTTATACCATTATGACAATTAATGTATACATATCAATTACATAAATAATTACTATTTCAATTAAAGTGTTCAATCAATGGTAGAATTTTGTTTTTTATAATTTATTCAATACTTTAATAATGAAACTTACAATAATTAAGTGGCGTGACATCCCTACACAAGTCATGATAAAAAAAAGCCGCAGAGAAGTTGAAAAAGTACAATTGGACAGTCGATTTATGGAGGCAGTTGACACTGCTGCTACGATTGCAGATGCAACAGACACTGATGCTTATCTTAACGATTGGAATAATGAGGTAATTGAAATACCTGAAGCCAATATGCAAGAATCGGTTGCTAAAAAAGTAGCTGAGTTAGAGTCAACCTTTACAAAGAATGTGCTGTTAGATTTGGTGCAGAATGGAGGTTACAAGCCTTAAATGAAACGTCATATTAAATTGTTAAATACTAGTCAGCATATTTAGCATGTAGAAAATTTAGAGTTTCTCTAACTCTTGTCTCTTTGAGTAAATAACAAATAATATTTTTTGAGGATTTTAGTAATTCAGCATAATCCAACTCAGTTGGTTCTAGAGCTTTATAATTAAATACCACAGAAACAGTTGCCCAGTTTCTACTCAACTTATAAAAACCAAGCTTTGCTTCAAGAGCAGTTAGTTTTCCACTCAAATAAACATCATCATTTAGTAATAATCGTTTTGAGTCAATACTAACCACTCCATCAACTTGATTTTCCACCTCATGATTATATTCACACTCAACCAAAACCATGCCTTCACGATGAGCAATGGCAGCACGCTTTTTATCTAGTGATTTATCGTGATAAATCGTCGTTCCTGGCAAATCACTAAAAGTATTTCTTACAACGATTGGTGTTTTAGAATTCAAAGAAGCTTTAATTGCTCGAGGATGAATCACTCTTGATCCCTCATCAGCCATATCTAACATTTGATCAACACTAATCGAAACAAGATATCTTGAGCCTGAAACTAACCTAGGATCACAATTTGCAATGCCATCTACATCCGAAAATATTTCTACCTTCTCAGCTTCTAAAGCTGCACCTAGGGCAACTGCTGAGGTGTCACTACCACCGCGACCTAATGTACGAATATCACCTTTATCATTAACCCCTTGAAAACCTGCTACAACAGCAATATTTCCTTCGTCAAGAGCCTCTATGATTCGTTTTGGATTAATCTCAAGAATTTCAGCATTACCAGCGTTATCATTCGTCAAAATACCTGCCTGCCTTCCATTAAATGAAATTGCTGACAATCCATTTTGACTCAATAGGTGAGTAAAAAAAGCAGAGCTAATACTCTCGCCAACACTCATTATAAGATCAAGCTCTCTTGGACAAATACTAGGGCCAACTTGCTTTAATAAATTCACAAGAGTATCGGTTGAATAAGGCTCACCTTTTCGACCCATAGCTGATACTACTACTACAACTCTTTCGCCAGCTTCTGCATTTTTCTTGACATGATTTAGAGCATATTCGCGCGAACTCTCATCCCTGAGGCTCGTCCCTCCAAACTTCATTACAATAGGCGCATTCTTGTTTGCCATTTTCTTAATACAAAAAAAGGGTGCATTATAACCTGCTACAACAAGCCTAGCAAATATATAACCTTAAAAGTACTACTTCAAAAACACACCAAAATATAGTTCAAAATGAATGCTTTAGATATAAGATGAAACTATTATGGCGCAAAAAAGAAGAAACTTTATTGCAATTAATAAATACTAGTGTGATAATTAGATTATCTGTTGTGTTCGTGCTTTGATTTATTTACCTGAGCCGATTACTTTTATAACAGGAGATGAGATTGGGTGCTATTGTGTATGCCCAACTATGATTGGGAAACCTACGGTAAACATCGAACTTCCGCCTTGAGCCAAATGGTTCAGGACCATGTCAACACGGCACAACGGACCTTTTTTTAATCTCCATATTTTTCGGTAGTTAAATTCAACATATTTAAATGATCGGCGCTGATAAAATTAGTCGATTCTTACAGAATATTATCTTATGAAAGAATTACGCCATCAATTAAGACAACGTCGAAAATCAATTAATAAACTCAGTCGAAAGACAACAGGGAAGAAGATTCTTTATCAGTGTCAAAAATATGATCTATTTAGAAACGCAAAGCATATTGCAATTTTTACGCCAAACGATGGTGAAGTAGAAACCGAAGAAATAATTAATTTTCTCAAAAATCAAGGTTGCAGTGTTTATTTGCCTATATTATCAAGGGAAAAGCTAAAGTTTGCTAAGCTTGGCAAACACTTTAGAAAAAATCGATTTGGAATTAATGAGCCAATAAATACTTCTCTTTTAGATGCTCAAAAAATGGATATTATTTTTATGCCTTTGGTAGGCTTCGATAAATATAAAAATCGTCTAGGTATGGGAGGTGGTTTCTATGATAAAACACTGGAATTTCAAAAAAACCATAATATTCAAAACTTGCTTAAGCTTTATGGTCTTGCTTTTGACTGCCAAGAGGTAGATAAACTTGACGCAAGATCTTGGGACGTTCCAGTTGATGGTATTGTTACTCCGACACGCTTTTTAAGATAAATAAATATAGGGACAACTATATTTTTATCATTGCGTTAGTGATTCTTTTTAATTCAGTTTCTGAAATTATAAATGGAGGCATTGTATATAGTAGCCTTCCATAAGGACGTAACCATACTCCTTCGGTGATGAGTTGCTCCTGAGTAGGACGCATATCTAGCGGCTTTTCGAATTCAATAATACCAATGGCTCCTATCACACGCACATCGGAAACAGTTTTTTTTGACCTCACTGGCAATAACTCGTCTTCGAGAATTTTTTGTATTTGTATTACTTTGCTCTTCCAATCAGTACTTAAAAGTAAGTCTATGCTAGCATTTGCAACAGAACTTGATAAGGGACTACCCATAAATGTAGGCCCGTGCATCAATACTCCAACACCTTGTGCCACCTCGTCAGTTGTAAGTGTTGCTGACATTGTCATATAACCTCCAGTCAATGACTTACCTAAGCACATAATATCGGGCGAAATATTGGCATGTTCACAACCAAATAACTTTCCTGTTCTGCCAAATCCGGTTGCGATTTCATCTGCAATTAAGAGCACCTCGTAACGGTCGCATAACTCCCTCACGCCTTTTAGATAGTCAGGTTCATAGATATTCATACCGCCAGCACCCTGAACAATTGGCTCTATAATCATTGCTGCAATTTTTTCATGGTTTTTGTCCAGCGTTTCTTCTAGATTGAGTAAAGATTCAGATGTATTTCCGATAGTCGGCCTATTTACAAAGAAATGCTTAGGTAGTACATTAGAGAATAAATGATGCATGCCATTTTTAGGGTCACAAACCCCCATCGCGCCAAAAGTGTCTCCATGATATCCACCTCTTGGGGTTATGAATCTAGTTTTTTTCGTAAATCCTTTGTTATACCAATATTGAAGTGCCATCTTAAGAGAGACCTCTACAGAAACTGAACCTGAATCTGCTAAAAATACTTTATCTAAATTTTCTGGTGTTATTTCAATGAGTTTTTTGCACAGGTCAATAGCAGGCTGATTTGTTAAACCACCAAACATCACATGCGAAACTCGATCGATTTGATTTTTGATTGACTGATTAAGTTTTGAGTTATTGTAGCCATGTATGACAGACCACCATGAACTCATACCATCAATTACTCGTCTATTGCCATTTAAATTAAGATAGACACCATCCGCTGACTCTACAAGATATGCAGGTATATTACCTGGCATTTTTGCATAAGGGTGCCAAACATGTTGGTTATCAAAATTCACTATAAATACTTTCTCAGTTCGTTCATAGAATCAATCACTAG
Source organism: uncultured Piscirickettsiaceae bacterium (assembly GCA_964606585.1). Taxonomy (GTDB): domain Bacteria; phylum Pseudomonadota; class Gammaproteobacteria; order PS1; family Pseudothioglobaceae; genus Pseudothioglobus. Next base: position 5,998 of record CAZSHL010000027.1, on the reverse strand, counting down.
GTCAGGCTTCTCATCAGAAATATTATTTCCATGATTGTACCCATAAGACATGCAGATAATATCAAAACCAGCAGATCTAGAGGCCTTAACATCGCTCACAGAATCTCCAATCATCAGACAATTTTCTGGCTTGACACCAAAATATTCTGCACCATAGATTAATGGCATGGGGTCAGGTTTTTTCTTTGGCAAGGTATCTCCTGATATAACAATTTTGAAGTAATCCGAGATCCCTAATGCCTTCAGTAGTGGAATTGTAAACTGTTCTGCTTTATTAGTTACGCAACCTAAGTTGTAATGTTGTGATTGTAAATAGTTTAACCCCTCTATAACACCATTATAGAGGTGAGATCTCTTTGAGGTATTATCCTTATAGAGGTCTAAAAAGACGTGATAAGCCTTGTCAAACAATTCCTTGTCCAGTTGGCCCTCAAGTTCTCCAGTAATTGCCCTTTCCACAAGTTTCGGGACTCCATTTCCAACCCAATTACGAACTTTTTTCTCGCCCCTTTTTTTCATACTTAGTATTTGTAACATTTCATCAACGCAGTAGGCTAGATCTGGAACACTGTCAACAAGTGTACCGTCGACATCAATCATAATTAAGTTGGGCTGAAATTTTTTCATATTACTTGTTATGAACTTATGTAGAATTAAAAATTATTTCTTATTTAAATGGCTGAGATATTATATGCAAAACAAAACAACAATTGGATTTATTGGTGCTGGCAATATGGGCTATGCCCTCGCAAAAGGTCTACTAGATAGCGGTTATCCTGTAAAAAATGTCAAAATCAGTGACAAGAATGAGGATGTGTTAAATGAACGTAGTAAAAAACTAGGTGTTGATGTCTTTATTAACAATAAGGATCTTGTTAAGGTTTCTGATGTCATTGTACTTTCTGTTAAACCACAGGCTCTGTTTGAAGTTTGCGTAGATTTAAAAAAATCAATGAATCCCAACCTCCTAGTTATTTCTATCGCAGCTGGAGTTAGAATAAACGATATTAACAGATGGCTTGGTGGTGAATTCGCACTTGTACGCGCCATGCCTAATACACCTGCCCTTATGCAACAAGGCGTTACAGGGATTTTCGCAAATAAGCTGGTAAGTGAGGAACAAAAAAGCATTGTTTCAACAGTACTTTTAACTGTTGGACAATGTTTTTGGGTTAATGAAGAAGACCTGATTGATGCCATAACAGCAATTTCTGGCAGTGGACCTGCCTATTTTTTTCTACTCATGCAATCTATCACTCAGGCAGCAATTGCATTAGGTTTAGATGAAGAAACAGCAAACTCTTTATCTATTCAGACAAGTTACGGCGCAAGCATGATGGCTACTAAAATCAATAAGGACCCTAAAATCCTTAGAAGAAACGTAACCTCACCGAACGGAACAACTCAAGCCGCTATAGAATATTTTCAAGATCAAAACTTTGAAGGTATTGTAGCCAGCGCTACTAGAGCAGCCTATGAAAGAGCACGAGAAATTAGCATTGAACTTGGCAATAAAGAATAGATGTTTGGTAATTAGAATATCTAGAAATTAACTACCCCATAAAAGTTGCATGTTGGCTATAGCCACGAGAGAGGCTGTCTCTGTTCTTAAAACTCTTTTTCCTAATATAATTGACCGATAACCTGCTCGGTTAGCAAGCTCTATTTCTTCATTACTTAAGCCTCCTTCTGGGCCAATTAGTATGGTAGCACTGGCTAATGGTGTAATGTCTTGTAGCTTTTGAGTTGCTTGGTGGTGAAGAACAAAGCCATTGGGGCAATCATAATCAAATAGCTCGGCAAGTGTTTTTTGACTATCAACATCAACAATGACCGCTCTACCTGCTTGCTCGCATGCATGATTAGCAATTTTTTGCCAATGCTCAATCCTTTTAGTTACTTTTTCACTTTTCAGTCTAACGACACAACGTTCCGTCTGCAGCGGTATAATCCTATTTATGCCTAGCTCAACAGCTTTTTGAATCAAAAGATCCATTTTCTCACCCTTTGCAATTCCTTGTGCAAGTGTTAGATCTAAATTTGATTCTGAATTATTTTTAGTCTGAGCGATGATTTCCACTTTACAAGTTTTTTTGGCATTAATAATTTTTACTTTGTAGTCATAACCATCACCATTAAAAAGTGTAACAATATTTCCAACTGGAAAACGCAATACCTTGATGAGGTGATGCTGAGCATCTCTATCCAAATCAACTTCTTTGCCTACTTTGAATATTTTATTTTGATATAGTCGAATGTGTTTCATGGTATCGTTTTGGCACTATATGAAGTAAATTTAGATATTTCAATAAAAATGATACATCAAAAAAGGCGGCAAGAATTATTAACAAAATTAGAAGATAATGCGGTAGTTATTGTTAGCACTAATAGTGAGCAAAAAAGAAACGGTGACGTCAAATATCCGTTCCGTCCTGATAGTGATTTTTGGTATTTGACGGGCTTCACGGAGCCTGATGCAGTCGCGGTTATTACAAAAAACAACTATGCTATTTTTCTTAGGCCTAAAGACAAAAAAATAGAAATTTGGGATGGTAAAAGGCTAGGCGTTGAAATGGCCCCTGAAAATCTATTAGCAAATAAAGCCTATCCTATTGATATTTTTTTTGATGAAATCAAGAATCTCATCAATCTAGATATGGTTGTATATTTTGATGACTCAAGTACAAATAAAGTTAACGCCTCCATAATTACTTCTTTGGATTATTCATTTAAATCATTAAAGCCTCATTTAGCAGAAATGCGACTCATTAAAGACAACGATGAAATAAGCAAAATGAAGCTTGCTGCAAAAAATAGTGCGGAAGCACATATGATGGCTATGAAAATGACAAGACCTGATATGTATGAATATCAGGTAGCAGCCATTTTTGATGCAGAATTTACAAGGCGAAATTCTAAGCACGCGTATCCACCTATCGTTGCAGGTGGAGACAATGCCTGTGTCCTTCACTATAATGAAAATAACACAAAGCTGAATGATGGAGAACTAATTCTTATTGACGCCGGTTGTGAAGTTTCAGGATATGCATCAGACATTACACGCACTTTCCCAATAAATGGCAAATTTAATGACGCACAAAGAGAGATATACGAGATTGTCTTAAATGCACAAAAGTCTGCTATTGACTGTATTAAGCCTGGTGAAAAGGTCAGCAAACCACATAAGGTTGCATGCGATATTATATCTTCCGGCCTAGCTAGTCTTGGAATTATAAATAGCCCAACCGAGTTAAGTGAATTTTATATGCATAATACTGGACACTGGCTAGGCCTTGATGTACATGATGTTGGAGAATATAAAAATGAAGATCAATATCGACAATTTGAAAAAGGCATGGTCATGACAGTTGAACCGGGCATCTATATACGCAAGAATGATAAAATTGATCCTAAATACTGGGGAATTGGCATAAGGATTGAAGATGATATTCTTGTCACTGCTAATGACAAAGATATACTCTCCAATTATGTTGTCAAAGAAATACAAGATATAGAACACCTAATGGGTCAATCAAATTCATGAACATACAGCAAGCCATAAAATCCGTAATTGCCAAGCAAGACTTAACTGAAGAGCAAATGATAGACGTAATGCATAGCATTATGACTGGCCAGACTACTGATGCACAAATTGGTGCCTTCCTGACTGGACTCTCAATGAAAGGAGAAACCATAGAGGAAATTACTGCCAGCGCGAAAGTTATGCGAGCTCTTGCAACACCGGTAGAAATAAGTAGCAAAAAATATTTAGTTGATACCTGTGGTACAGGTGGTGATGGTCTAGGACTGTTTAACATATCAACGGCTTCTGCATTTGTTGTTGCAGCAGCAGGCGGTAAAGTCGCTAAACATGGAAATCGTTCAATTTCTTCAAAATCTGGTAGCGCTGATGTTCTAGAATCAGCAGGAGTTAACCTTGATTTGAGTCCAAAAATCATTTCTCAGTGTGTTGAAAAAATTGGCGTCGGTTTTATGTTTGCACCGGCTCATCACAGTGCAATGAAGTATGCTATTGGCCCTAGAAAAGAGCTTGCAGTTAGGACTATATTTAATGTCTTAGGGCCACTTACTAATCCAGCCAAGGCCCCTAATCAAGTAATGGGAGTCTATGATAAAAGTCTTATTAAACCTATTGCTAATGTACTTAAAGATCTTGGTTCACGTCATGTAATGGTTATCCACTCTAAGGATGGCCTTGATGAATTATCAATAGCTGACGAAACATATGTTGCAGAACTAAAGAAAGGAATTGTAAGTACTTACACGATACACCCAAAAGATTTTAACCTTCCTTTAGGGGATTTAAATAATATCAAAGCTGATGATGCTAAAGATTCACTGAAACTAATTGAAGATGCTTTTTCTGGAAAAAAAGGAGTAGCAAGGGATATTATCTCCTTAAATGCAGGAGCAGCAATCTATGTTTCTGGCCTTACAAATTCGCTTAATTCAGGTGTTCAAAAGGCTATCCAAACGCTATCAAATGGAAGCGCTGAGCAAAAACTTGATGAATATATTCGGATCAGCAATAGCTAAATAAATCATGAATAAAAAAACTAATCTTATTTGGATTGACCTTGAAATGACAGGATTAATTCCTGAAGAAGATGTCATTATTGAAATTGCTACTGTTGTTACGGATTTTGAATTAAATGTTGTTGCTGAAGGCCCGTCCATAGCAATCCATCAGAAAGATGATTATCTTAACAATATGGATGAATGGAATACTAATCAACACACCAAATCAGGTCTACTAAAACGAGTTAAAGAAAGTAAAATCTCCTTACAAGAGGCAGAAAAACAAACACTCGATTTCTTATCCAAGCATGTAAATCCGGGCGGTTCACCTATGTGTGGAAACTCTATTTGCCAAGACAGGAGATTTTTGTATAACTATATGCCAGACCTTGAAAAAATTTTTCACTACCGGCATATTGATGTCTCAACACTAAAAGAACTGGCAATACGCTGGAAACCCGAATTAACACCTATATTAAAAAAGCAAACAAAACATCTGGCTTTGTCTGACATTTACGATTCTATAAATGAACTAAAACATTATCGAGACCATTTTATTGATGTCTGAAGTAACTTATTTGTCTCCCGCAAAAATTAATCTTTTTTTACATATCATTTCAAAAAGACCTGATGGCTATCATAACTTACAAACTATTTTTCAACTCTTAGATTATGGGGATGAAATTACTTTTCGCTTAAGAGATGATGGCAAAATTAATCGTATGTATGGCAACGAATCTATCCCTCCTGAAAAAGACTTAGCTATTCAAAGCGCAACTACTTTAAAGAAATATTCCAAAACGTACGCTGGAATTGATATAGGTATTAACAAAAAAATACCTATAGGCGGCGGTCTTGGTGGAGGCAGCTCAAATGCTGCAACAGTATTAAAAGCACTCAACGAATTATGGCATCTAAATTTATCAAAAAATCAATTGTTTAAAATTGGACAAACCTTAGGTTCGGACGTGCCCGTTTTTATCAATGGCCATAGCGCATGGGCTGAAGGAACTGGAGATATTTTAACTCCAATGAATTTACCTCAATATTTCTATCTAGTCATTTCAATTAATAAACAAATATCAACTACAGAAATTTTCTCTCACAAAGCATTGACAATGTCCCCAGTACAAAGGAAAATATCTGACTTTTCATTAGTGTTAAATCAACACAATGACTGCCTGTATGCTGCAATAGATATTGAAGGAGAGATAAAAGAAGCTTTAAACTACCTTGACTCGACAAAATATCACCTAGGTAAAGCAAAAATGACTGGTAGTGGGTCTTGTGTTTTTATTGCTTTTGAGAGAAAAAAAGATGCATTGATAGCAATGGAAAAATTGCCATCAAAGTGGTTTGGTTTCGTAGCACAAGCGATAAACAAATCACCTTCAAACAAATGGGATGTCGCCAAGCGGTAAGGCAACGGGTTTTGATCCCGTCATGCGCAGGTTCAAAT
>CAZSHL010000026.1:0-13432 GCA_964606585.1 uncultured Piscirickettsiaceae bacterium | reverse complement strand
GCGGCTTCAATTTGGTTATCTACTAATGATGTCATACTTTCCTCCTTCTACTGGATAAATTATTTATTATTCACCATAATCATACCTTTTTTGCAAGTATTGGTATCAAATAGTTACACAGTATAAGTACTTTGCAAAGATATAGAGAGTCTATGCAGGAGCGTAACCAAGTTCGGTAGATTCCAAACAATTCTCAAAGGCTGATTTATCACTCTGAACTATGCACAAACCACCACTTACACATCAAACGAAATTTGGATTTTTGAGCTTGAAGATTCACAGGTTAATATTGCTTAGAATAAAATATATATAAATTTCAAATTAAATAAAAAAATAAGTGTTCAATTAGAAAAAAACTACTATAATTCGCGATAATTTGAATTATGGAAGATGGTGCAAATCCATCACTGCCCTCGCAACGGTATTTTTGATAAGGATAAGTCCGATACATAAACAAATTTTGTATTAACTACTACGATGGGTGGTGAGTTGTTGCAATGTATTTTCTTACAATGCCCTCTCTGATGCCTTTTTTATAGATATATTAGCGGAGGCATTTATGAACCTTAGAAACATATTTTTCACTATTTTCATTTTAGCTATACATATACCTAATGTTGCTATTGCTTTATTAGGACCAATAAAAATCTCATTAAATACAGAATATAGGACATCAGCTCCTTTAATTGGATCAATTGCAACTTCAATAAAGTTCGACAAATCTGATATTAAGCAAACTGGAGCTAGTACTTTTACAGGACTATTAGAAACTATTCCTGCAGTTTCATTTGAAGGCGGCCAAGGAAACCTCACTGCACTGAGAATTCGTGGAAATGAGGCAAGCCATACTTTGCTGCTTTTAGACGGACACAAAGTAACTATTACAGGGGGGCAACCCAATCTTGACGTTATACCGCTAGATCAAATAGAACGTATTGAGATTACTAAAGGTCCCTTTTCTTCTCTTTATGGTCCAGGCGCAATAGGTGGTGTTATTCATGTATTTACGGATAAAGGTATTAACTCGATCAGTAGTAAAAAGATTGATGTTGCGTATGGGTCCAGGGGGACAAAGAAAGTTAGCTTTAATTCTTACTTTAAAGGTGACACCAGCTATGCAAATATTTCTTTGACTGATTTTCATACAGATGGCATTGATGCTACTGGAGACGGCGATTTAGATCCTATCGATAGAAACACGATTGGAATAAACATTGGCACTGATGTTTCTGAGAAAACTGCTATTAATCTTAACATTATGAATACCAGGGCTATGATTGAATATGATGATTCCTGGATTACTCCTAAGCCAGATAATAATCTACGACAATACAATATTAGTGTAAGACAAAAGTTTAGCGATAAATTTACCACCAACTTTGATTATATGAATCAAAATACTCAGCGCAGAGGTAACAAATACAAGCTTAACACCGCTTCTCTTATCAACGAAATCCGTTCTGACTATAGTAAATTATCTATTGGAATATCAAATACAGTTGATAAAGATATAGGGAATGCAAAAAATATAAAACATACTGATCTTTTCACTCAATGGCAGGGTTTAATTATTGATAATGAATTATCAATTGGCGCTAGAATAGTTGATCATGACAAATTCAGGACTCACTATACTTATAACTTTAATTGGGCTAAAGACATTAGTAGTAGCCTAAGATTGAACAGCTCTTACGGAAGTGCCACAAATCTTCCTGATCACTACAAAAACAATTTAAATATAACTCAAGGCCAAACAGGCCTTAAGCCAGAGCGATCAAAAAACTTTGAACTAGGCTTAATTAAAGATTATAGTTGGGGCAAAACAGAAATAAAATTATATAAAAGCAAAGTAGGTGACGCATTTAAGTATGTAGACCCAGATAACAACTGGCTTACAGAAAATGCTTATTATATAAATGATGGTGCTGTTGACATTCACGGGGCTGAATTAGCTTTTGACACAGAATTATTCGGCTGGCAGTTTGATGCTAATATTGATTTTAATCAAGCGATTAATAAGTCGACTGGTTTACAAAAAGGCAGAAGATCTAATCGTTCTATTGGAATCAATGCGTCCAAAACAATTGGAAAATGGAAGCGAAGCATTTATTGGACAGCTAAATCATGGACTTGGGATAAAGATGCTCATACAGATAATATAAAGTTAAGTGGCTATGGCTTACTTAATTTAACAACAGGTTATGAATTCAATGAAGATTTGAGTGCTTATTGTAATCTAGCTAATGCTTTAAACAAAGAATATAAAATGGCTAAAGGCTATAAAACCCTAGGTCGTGATATAACTTTAGGACTAAATTACAGTTTCTAATTAAACACTTGACTATGTATAAATATAATTCCCCTCATACATCAAGCAAAATTTGGACTTTTTGTCTCACTAGGCTATACTAGGTTTTAATATTAAATAATAACGTAGGGGTAATGATGAATCGCACGACGATGTATATTATAGGAGCTGTTGTAGTTCTTGTAATACTCTATCTAATTTTTTAATTAAAAATAGACCAAGTATTTAATACGCCTTCCCTCAGATATAAGTGGGAATGTAGACTTATTAGGTATTTAAATAATATATATTTTATATTTATTATTTAAAATCAAAGATATACACATTATATATAATCATTCTTATTTGCTATTGAGAATCATTTAGATAGAATGATAGCCCCTCTCACATTAAACGAAATTTAGGCTTTATAGAGATAATTTGAAATTACTACACATTAATACTTGTGTTGCCATTATGGTATATTGAAATGTCACTCATAATTATAGGAGAGAGAAATGAGTTTATCTTTAGTCTTTAAAATTCAAGCAGTAATGTTTACGATTTTCGGTGTCCTCATGTTACTGGTCCCTGGGACAATGATGGAAAGTTTTAATGTCGGCGAAAGTGCCATTGCTGAGAATCTCTTGCAAGGTATGTCAATATTGGTTTTATCTGTAGCTTACATGAGCTGGCAGATGCCAAGTTGGGCAGGTAATAATGTGAAAAATGTAGGTATGTTTTTTGCAATTGTACATGTTGCTTGGTTAATTATGACTATCTATCAAATGAGCACAGGCGTTTTGCCATCAGATACGGCAAATATGATTGGTAATATTGGTCCTGATTTGATCCTTGCTATACTATTTTACTGGCAGTCACGTTGAAGCTTTAAATAGTTAAAGGCAATAGAGTAAGATAAGGCCCTAGCATAGGGCCTTATTTTTTTTGTAAAGGATAACAATATATGAGATTCGGCATTTTAGGTGAAGCTAAAATTGCTCGTGAATGGCTAGTTCCGGCAATCCTTCAGGCTGGACATCAAGTGACCCATCTTGGGCGCAGAAGTCCTAGTCAAGAACCTTTGCCTGATATTTATAAAGACATTATTGAAGTCGATTACGAGGGTTTGTTAACTGAGCCATCTATCGATGCAATCTACAATCCCCTGCCAAATCATCTTCATGTTCCCTACTCCATTGCTGCACTCAATTCAGGTAAGCATGTTCTTTGTGAAAAACCAGTCGCATTGAATATGAAGGAGTTATCTCAATTAGAAAAAGTTGCGAAACAAAGCAACTGTTATTTTCAAGAAGCCTTTATGATAGCGCATCACCCACAATGGAACTGGTTGCAAGATTTAGATATTGGAGATATTCAATCTACTCATTTTGTTTTTAGCTATCCGCAACAACCTCAGGGCAATCATCGCAATAAAGCTTCTGATGGAGGCGGTCCTCTTTATGATATTGGCTGCTATGCAATATTGTCAGGCTGTTTACTATTTGAGGGGGAGCCTGAAGTTGTCTCTGCTAGTGCGATAATGAATGATAATTATGATGTCGAAAAACAAGTTGACGCTGTTCTTAGGTGGCCGAGTGGAGCAGTATTGAATTTTACTGTTTCAGGTGATGCTGCGCTTTGTCAGGCCTTTAATGTTTTAGCTACCAATGGTTGGGCAAGGCTTAATGTACCAGTCAATCCACCTGAAGTTACCCATGCCTATTGGTCCAAAGGTGGTTTGCAAGAAGGAACTAAAGTGAGTTTTACTGCATGTAATCAGTATAAATTGATGGTTGATTATTTTGTTGACAGGGCTAGTTCAGGTGCCCCTTCTGATTTCTCAATTTCTAAGATAGTAACCCAGGCGATTAATAAAATCCAAGCTCAATCAGGCCTGTTAGGTAAATAATTTTCTTGTATATATTTTTATATAATACTGCTTATATGAATAGAAAAACATTTTCGAGAACCTTTACCCAACAAGAGGCATTTAGTCAAGGTTCAATTGACGCTGCTATAGAGGTTTTGAAGTCTGGAAGACTACATCGCTACAATACAGTTGCGGGCGAACTGTCGCAAGTTTCGATGTTCGAGCAAGAATATGCTGCTTATCAGGGAAGTCGATACTGTCTAGCTTGCGCATCAGGAGGTTACGCTCTTGGTATCACATTGAAAGCAGCCGGTTTAAAATCTGAAGAGTCTGTTTTAACCAATATGTATACTTTGGCTCCTGTTCCTGGAGCGATTTCTAATGCTGGCGGACGAGCTATATTTGTTGAGATTAATGAAAATTTAGTCCTTGATCTGGATGATCTTATTGAAAAAGTAAGTTCAAGTGGTGCTCGTTTTCTACTGCTATCGCACATGCGAGGCCATATCGTTGATATGAAGAAATTAATGCAAATAGTGTGCGAGAATAATTTGATTTTAATTGAAGATTGTGCCCATACGATGGGTGCCAAGTGGGAGCAAAAGAAAAGTGGCAACTTTGGTTTAGCTGCTTGTTTTAGTACTCAGACCTATAAACATTTAAATTCAGGAGAGGGTGGGCTTATTACTTCCGATGATGCCGAATTTATGGCTCGTGCGATTATTCTATCGGGTTCTTATATGTTTTATGAAAGGCATGGGGCAGCTCCTGAAGCGGAAGTTTTTGCCGATATTCGATTGCAGACCCCGAATTATTCAGGTCGGATGGATAACCTTAGAGCTGCGATTCTTCGACCACAGCTAAACAATCTTGATAAAAACATAAGCCGCTGGAATAGACGCTACCAGACTGTTGAAGAAAGGTTAAAAAAGGTCAAAGGTATAGTCATGCCAAAGCGTCCTAAAGAAGAAGGTTATGTTGGCAGTTCAATCCAATTTAGAATACCTGGTATTTCAAACAGTGAGGCTGTGCAATTTATTGAAGCCAATAAATTGCGAGGTGTAGAGGTCATGTGGTTTGGTAGCGATGATCCTACTGGTTTTACAAGCAACCATAAGAGCTGGAAGTATTTAGAGTCTCAAAATTTGGAAAATTCTGACAAAATTCTGTCTGGTTTATTTGATCTAAGGTTGCCACTTACATTTTCTATCGATGATTGTTCATTGCTTGCTGAAATAATCAGTGAGAGTGCTGAAGAATTAATCAAAAAAGCAGAGAAACTAAATTAATAAAATGATCGATGCGCATCATCATCTATGGTCTCTCAATGAAGTGCATTATCCATGGCTGATGGCCGAAGGCGTCAAGCGATTCTTTGGTGATCCATCGCCCATTCAGCGTGATTACTTGATGAGTGAATTCCATGCCGAAGCATCTACTGAAGGATTTAAAGCGTCTGTTCACATTCAGGTTGGCGCAGAAGATAGTCTAGTCGAGGCAAAATGGATACAAAACATTGCTGATCAGCATCCTGATTGGTCAATGGCACAAGTTGTTTTTTGTGATCTGATATCTCCTGACTTAACAACCCAACTTGATAAATTTAAGGGGCTATCAAGCGTCCGTGGGATTCGTCAGATTGTTGCTCGAGCCCCAGAAGAGGATAAGATAACTGGCACAAATGCTCTACTTGAAAACCCACGGTTTATAAATGGAATTGCAGAACTTGGAAGTCGTGACTTGTCGTTTGATCTTCAGCTGACACCGGATGTTATGGAGGATACTGCTAAAGTTCTTTCTCAGACCCCAGAGACCCGGGTTGCATTGTGTCATGCTGGCAGTCCTTACGATAGATCTCGTATTGGAATAAATGAATGGTCCGATAAATTAACTCACCTTTCACGCCTACCAAATGTTTTTTGTAAACTATCAGGATTGGGTATGTTTGACCATCAATGGACACAAGAGAGTATTAGCCCAATTGTTGAAATCTGTCTTGAACAGTTTGGGGCAGAGCGTTGTATGTTTGGATCTAATTTTCCTGTTGATAAACTTTATTCGGACTATCAAACAGTTGTAGCAGCATATAAGAGTATGATTCCTAATGACATACATGCTCAGTTTTTCGATGTAACGGCGAAGCGTTTTTATAAATTTTAGTTGATGAAAGAGAGACGAAGTTTTGGATAAAAAAACAAAAGACAATGCTATGATGATGCAAGGCTTATACTGGTGGGGCGTCCCAACCTTGTTTCGATGTCCTCACAACCCTGACCCTCTAGGTTGTGATATTGCTCTTATAGGCGTGCCTCACAGTACAGGTAATGGCACCACTCAAAGAGACCAGCATTTAGGACCAAGGGCAGTTAGAAATATTTCTGCTCTAGGCAAGAGAGGTCATTTAAAGTTCGGTATTTCACCTTGGGAAATGTGTGACATTAGAGATCTTGGCGATGTCCCTCTTCCAGAGGCCAACAATAATGAAAAGTGTATTGAGAGGATAACTGAGTTTTATCAAAGTATTGCAGAATCTGGTGCACGACCGATTTCAATTGGTGGTGACCATTCAATTACAGGAGGTATTTTGCAAGCCGTTGCAGGTCCAAATTCAAAAATAACAGATGGTCAAAAGGCGGTATTGGTTCATTTTGATGCTCATACTGATGCCTACCATCAGCTTGACCATTTTTTGGGCGCTGTTAAAACGGCAGCACACTGGGCAAGCTATTTAGTAAAAGACGGCTATGTTGACGCTACAAAAAGTATCCAGGTTGGCATTAGAGGCAACACCCGGACGCTGGATTGGCTTAATTCCAGTTATGAGTTAGGTTATGAAATTATTACCAAAGATCAGTATGACGAATATGGCGTTGAGCGTTGCATAAAGATGATAACCGAACGTGTCGGAGATGCGCCAGTATATATAACTTTTGATTTGGATTGTTTGGACGTAACTGTTGCTCCAGGAGTTGCTAATCTTGAGCCCGCTATTGAGGGATTCAAGATGCCAGATGTTTTGCAACTCTTACAGGGTCTACGGGGAAAAAATATTATCGGCGGTGATGTGGTATGTTTGATGCCAACTGTTGACTCTCCAAATCAAATTACCGCACATGTCGCTAATGCTATTATGTTTGAGATGGTATGCTTGATTGCGGATAATATTGGAAGTAAATCATAAACCTATCTTTAAAATAAATTAAAAAGGAGAACAAGATGATTAAGATGGACTATAAAGGCAAGATTACTACTCAAGAAATTCCATTATTTGAAGGCAGCAATGCCTATTTAAGGGACTTCGCAATATCCAATGACGAGAATGCACCGATTACTGCGGGTCTTTTCCGCTTAGAAAAAGGTGACTCAATAACTTATGAATATACCTATGAAGAAATGAAGCTTATTATTGAAGGAGAGTTTCATATTTCAGATGGTTCAGGTGTAGAAATCACTGCTACTGCTGGCGACTTGTTTTACTTTCCTAAGGGGAGTGTTATAACTTTTAGAACAGACGATTATGCTGTTGGTTATTTTGTTGGTCAGCGCGGTGTGGATGAGGCCTAACTATTGATAAAAATAATAGTTAGAAAATTTAATTCGTGTTAATGTTAAATTCTCTCACTTCATGGAATATAAAAAATTCTGCAAGTCAATAACGCAGTTGATTATTGATATTTCTTTATCGTCATGAGTTTGTAATGAAGCAAATTTATACAAAAAGATTAATTTTAAGGAAGCCAACAAAAAGTACTAGTAAGCAATTAATTGCTTCTCAGATTGGAGATTGGGAAGTAGCGAAGTGGTTGTCTGGAGTCCCCTATCCATATACCGAAAAAAGAGCTGAAGAGTGGTTAAATAATATTAATGATAATGATATGCTTTTCAGTATATTTATGGATGATGTATTGATAGGAGGTGTTGGATTAGACTTAGAAGAAAATGATGATTATGATCTAGGATTTTGGCTAGCAAGAGAGTATTGGGGGAAAGGCTATGCAACAGAAGCCGCAATGGGACTTATTGAATTTGCAACAAAAAAACTTAAACTTAAGCAAATAAAAGCTTGCCATATAAAGGGCAATATAGGCTCATCTAATGTCTTAAGGAAGCTTGGATTTAAAGAGATCGGAGAGTGCGAAGAATTTTTTATTTCACGTGGAAAGATTATGCCTTGTATTCTCTTACAACTAAATTGTTAGGCTTGCTACGTATGATTAAAAAAACATTTCTAATATTCATACTTTCCTTCATCTCAATCCAATCCTACGCTATTGTGGGCGATGTATATATCTGCGAAATGACTGAGGCCATACAAATTAAAGAAGGCAAACTAACTAGGTTTATTCCACAGAAATTTAAGTTTACAATAAAGTCAAATAATATAATCGAGTTTGGTCTAGAGAAAAATTATTTTAGTGGTGTGCAATTTAAAGTGACACAATCCTCTCAAGACGGCAACCAATTTTCTGGTGATGAATTTTCTTACGCGAATGGTGATTTTTATTTTGCTGATGTGATTAATTTGTATTCGGTTGAAGGATTCAAACTCTCAGCGACAGCCTTAAGTGCAGTATGTTCAATTCTTTTGGATAATACCGTTTAGTTTCTAATTAAACCACAACTTTGATTTGCAGGAACTGCAGTAGCTATTTTTTTTGGTAAGGGAAGTTTCAAGTTGGTTACCTTTTGAACAAAGGTTTCTTGGTCATAATCCTCTCTGATTAATGTATTGTATTTCTTTTCTTCGCCAATCGTACTTACTGTAAAGCCGTTATAGTCATGTCCTGGATAGACTATAGTCGAGTCAGGAAGTGCAAATAATTTTTGAATAGATTGATAAAGTGTTATCGCAGAGCCACCCTGAAAATCACAGCGACCTGTACTTCTAATAAATAATGCATCACCAGTAAATAATTTATCCTCAACGAGGTATGACATACAGCCCTTTGTATGTCCTGGGGTCTCAATTGCGTAAATATTATATTTTCCTATTGGCAAAATGTGACCTTCTCCAGCCATAATATCAGCACATCCCTCAGCGCTAGTGTTTTCTATACCTAAAACAATTTTTGCTTGAGGGTAGTGATTTTTTAGCGGACAAGCGCTAGTGACATGATCAGCATGGATATGTGTTTCAATGATAAATTTAAGCTTCAGTTCTAACTCTTTAATTAACGCAATATCTCTTTCAATCATGCAGTCAACTGCATCAATAATTACAGCCTCTTTTGTTACACTGTCGGCTAACAGATAGGTAAAAGTTGAACTTTCTAGCTCAAAAAGGGGTTTGCAAATTAAACTCATTATGGAACTATTATAGTATTTGTATAGATTTGTCAGCAGTTTTCAGCACAAATATTTTCTATGCATTTTTTCAGTATGTATATAGTAGTCGTAAAGCTTAAGTTTTGACGCAGCATGCTCATCTATAACAACAACCACATTTTGGTGCTGCTGTAGGACGCTACCAGGACAAAAAGATGTGATTGGACCTTCAATGGCATCAGCAATTGCTTGGCTTTTATGTTTGCCAAGGCCAATTAGAAGAATATTTTGAGCCTCCATTATTGTACCAATACCCATGGTTATTGCTAGAGAGGGCTGAATTTCTGAGTCATCAAAAAATCGAGCATTTTTTGAGATAGTATTTTGTGTAAGTGTTTTAACCCTAGTCCTAGATTTAAAGCTTGAAGTGGGCTCATTAAAACCTATATGCCCGTTTGATCCAATACCTAAAAGTTGAAGATCAATTCCATCATGATTATAAATCTCTGACTCATAGTTGGTGCAAGCTAATTCATAATTGTCATTGAAACATTCTGGGATAAAGATATTTTTTTGTACAATATCAATATGATTAAAGAGCTTCTGATTCATATAATTACGATAGCTTTGATTGTGGTTGGGTGCTAAACCTAAGTACTCATCTAAATTAAAAGTTGTTACTTTTTTAAATTCCAACTGTCCTAATTCATGTTTTTTGATCAGGGCTTCATAGGTTAATAGAACAGAGCTGCCTGTTGCTAGTCCAAGAACTAAACTCTTTTTTTTATTCATAAAATCTGCTATGAATTCTGCTGCAAAATCGCTTGCATTCGCCGCAGTTGGCAGGATAACTACTCTCATGAGTGCTCTCGTTTTATTGGTTTACCTGCAACCCATACATTTTGAATCTGGAAATCAGAATTAAAGTGAGCAAGGTCCGCTCTATAGCCTTTTTTAAGCTGCCCAAGATAGTCAGCTACACCTAAATATTTAGCAGGATAAAGCGTAGCCATTGAGATAGCACTATCGATTGGTATATTGCATTTTTGATAGGCATTTTTTATAGCGTCAATTTGTGTAATGGATGATCCTGCAAGCTTTCCTTCTGAATTGATTAATCGACCTTTTGATTCACTCACCACTTCATCATAAAGCTCAAAAGAGGGTTCGCCATGGTTAATAGTTGCCATAGAGTCCGAAACAAAAAAAAGTTTACCTTTAGGTTTTTGTTTGAAGGATAGTTGGATTAAGGCTGGGTGTACATGATGTAAGTCAACAATAATGCTAGCAGATACTTCATCAAAATCTAAAGCAGAGCCAACTACACCTGGCTCCCTTGAAGAAATTTGTCCCATTGCATTAAATAGATGTGTAAATCCATCAACGCCATACTTAACTGCTTCCTCGAGCTGATCATAATTTGCATCAGTATGTCCTGCTAAGATCTTAAAGCCTAATGCTTTGAGATTCTTCAGTTGTTTTATTGAGATACATTCTGGAGCTAGAGTAAGCATCACTGGGAATTTATCTAGGGTCTCAAATAAACTCATATAAGTGGCATTCATTGTATCAATGTATTGTTTTTGATGAACACCTCTATACTTCACATTAAAAAAAGGTCCTTCAATGTGGATGCCTAAGAGAGACTTGTTATGATTTATTTCATCTGTGATTGTATCTGTACATTTTTGAAGAACATTAAGTGAGTCGCTAATAACGGTTGGCATAATACTAGTCGTGCCAAAATGTTGGTGAGCTTTAATGATTGTATTAAGACTATCTTTATCAGGAGAGTTGTTAAAAAGCTTGCCGCCTCCACCATTAACTTGCAAATCGATAAAACCAGGCGAGAGAATCCCTCCATTTAATTGCTGAGTCTCAAAATTTTTTGGAATTTTTAATTCATCCACTATTTCAGTTATGGTTTCATCTTCAAATAAAAGAGCTTTTTTTTCAAAAAACTCTTTGCCTGAAAATATGCGAGCTCCTTTAAGTGCTTTTTTCATCCTAGTTCCACCACATAATCATAGCGATCTCCACGGTAATAGGATTGAGTATATTCAACCACTCTTCCACTAGCATCTTTGCCTCGCCTCTCTACAAACAATACCGCGCTTCCAGGGCTTATTTCTAGCTTATCAGCTATATCATGATCCGCATTGATAGCATGAATATTTTGCTTTGCAGTGACTGGGTTAACTCTATATTTTTCAAGTGTTTCATAAAGAGAATCATCCAACGCTGTAGTAATTGAAATAATTGAAGCAGGTATTACTGCTACTTCATAAAGTAAAGGCTCATTAACTAAATACCTAACTCTATTTAAGCGATGAACATAATCTCCATCATTTAAATTTAATATCAGTGATTCTTTGGGGCTGGCTAGGGTTTCCTCTCTCATAACAACCTTTGAATAAGATTTAAGACCACGCCTATTCATATCTGCAGTAAAGCTATTTAGGGAAGAGAGATTTTTATGTAGAACAATATCAACATTATCTGACACTACAGTACCAGCACCATGATGCTTTTTGAGTACACCAATATCAACTAGTTGATCTATCGCTTTTCTAATTGTAATCCTGGATAAATTAAGTTTTTCAGCTAGTTCCCTTTCAGGTATAAGAGCATCACCAGGCATTAACATCCCATTCTGAATTGCATTATGAAGGGAACGTGAAATTTGCTTATATAGAGATTCTGAACTATCACTAGAAGGCAATAAAAACTTAATCAAATCGTCTGTTTTACTCATCGGGTTTTCTATTTAAATGAAGCATAAGAACATATTGGCACATTTTTTTAGGTGCTATTTAATTTTATTGGTATTAAATTGGTATTATATAATATTATTTAATGATAAATGAAAATTCTTTATAAAAAAGCTTTATATTTAAAGGAAAAAAGATAAAAAACTTAAATTAAGGTGATTTATAAAAAACAAATTTGCTTTTTATTTGCCTCTTGTTATATAATACCATTTCATTACCAATTATTTACAGTAACGCCACTCAAAAATTAACTTTAATGTTAATGCCTGAAGGCTATTTTTCTTAATTTAGTGGTCTTACTTTTATTAGTGCTATGAGTACAATAAACTCGAAAATTGTTTTAACTAACACGATCGATTCAGATGGACAATTCTGTTCGACACTTAAGAATAAGTCCGACAAGACTTTAGATAATTTTTTATTATGTTTCAGCTTACTATCTCCTATAAAGTCTATAAATAATTGCCTCGTAATAAACCAAGTTGGTGGTTATGTAGAATTATCAACGCTTAATAAATCCTCTTTGCCTCCAGGTGAAGAGTGGTCTTTTAAGTTTGCTTATAAATATTCTAGGCATAGACCCTTAAACCATACATGGAGTCCACAAGGTAGCTTTGTAAAATTTCTTGATGGTACATTTATTTCAGTATATGTTAATGATTTAGAATTTCAAACTCTCTCCTCATTAGACTCAATCGTAAAGAATCCATCGAATCAATCTTTCGATGATTCTTTGCGGTTGGTACCATGCCCTAGTGAATGGATGCCCAGTGCTGGAGTATGTAATTTATCTCAACCCTTAAATCTTGCCTGTGATGATTCGAAGATGGTAACAAGAGCTTTTAGTGCAGCCACTAAACTTGGTAATAGGCTCAATTTGAATATTTTATTTAATAATAAAAAAGAGTTTATTAGTTCCAATACACAGCTCATAATTAAAGTCCAAAAGCATGAGGCAAGTTCCTCATATAGACTTGTTATTACTAGTGATGTGGTTGAACTTAATGCGGGCGATGAACAGGGAATTTTTTATGGTTTAGTTACTTTATTACAAATGAACCAAACATATCACAAATTAATACCATGTGGCACAATCATAGACCAGCCGCGTTTTGATTGGCGTGGACAACATCTAGATTGTGCTAGGCATTTTTATGCTGTCGAAAGTATTTTAAAACTTATGGATTTAATGAGTTTATTTAAACTCAATAAGTTTCATTGGCACGGTACTGATGA
>CAZSHL010000025.1:0-13611 GCA_964606585.1 uncultured Piscirickettsiaceae bacterium | reverse complement strand
GTTTCTTCATATTCTGGATTGATCATTGAAACCTCACCCTCTCTATTTAACAAAATAGCCCGTTGTATAGGGAAAGAAAATGTGGTGGCACTGAACACAAAATCTAAATCTTCATTGACCATTTTCTCATAACTGGAGGTTAGATCACGAACGGTGACAAAAGGTGCTGTCGCATATAAGCAACAAACATCTTTAATATCCATTGATTGCTTATCAAACCAGTCAATGGCATGACATACAACATCAATAGAAGTAGAGTAGTCATCTGAAATTTCAGGTGGGCGCTTAAAAGGAACTTCTGCTCCGTAAGAGATAGCGACATCTGCTATCTCATCATCATCTGTTGAGACTATAACCCTATCAAAACAGTTTGACTTAAGAGCAGCCTCAATTGAATATGCAATAATTGGTTGTCCACAGAAATCTTTAATATTTTTCCTAGGAATTCTTTTGCTGCCTCCGCGTGCAGGAATAATAGCGATTTTCATCACCTTAAAACCTCTTTTATCGCATTAACAACATGACTTTGATCTTCTCGACTTAATTTAGGAAATAACGGTAAACTTATTGCTTCCTGAGCGTGTTTTACACTTTCAGGAAAATCATCCTCCAAAAAACCCATGGACTCATAAAAAGGGTGCGTATGGACTGGTATGTAATGAAGATTAACACCCACCCCTTTTTCCTTAAGCTCTTCAAAAACTTCCATATGGGTTTTCTCAATCTCGTCTAAAGATAAGCGAATCACATATAAGTGCATACTCGAATAGCTATCACTATCTTGAAATGGAAGCTTTAGAGGTAAATTTCCAAGTTCTTTATCATAAAGCAATGCCAATTCGTGTCGTTTTTCGACAAAAGAGTCAAGACGATCCATCTGGCTTAGACCAAGTGCAGCCTGAAGATCTGTCATGCGATAGTTGAAACCAAGTACGATCTGTTCATAATACCAAGAACCGGCTGACTCATGCTTCATCATCCTAGGCTCTCGAGTAATTCCATGGCTTCGATATAATCTCATTCTTTCTGAAAGAGCTTGACTATTGGTTAATGCCATTCCACCTTCAGCAGTTGTCACAATTTTTACAGGATGAAAGCTAAATACAGTAATATCACTATATTGGCTTGAACCAATGTATTTTCCCTTGTATTTTCCCCCAATTGCATGAGATGCATCTTCAATAATTGCAAACCCAAAAACCTTTGAAAGCTCATGAATCCTCTTCATATCACAAGATTGGCCGCATAAATGAACAGGTATAACGACCTTAGGTAATCGATTTTGCTTTTTAGCTTGAATTAATTTTTCTTCCAGCGCCTTAGGGCAAAGATTATATGTTTGATGATCAATATCGACAAAATCAACTTTAGCCCCACAATATAGCCCGCAATTTGCTGAGGCAACAAAAGTATTTGGTGATGTCCATAACCAGTCTCCTGGGCCTAGCTCCAAAGCTAAGCAAGCTATATGCAAAGCACTTGTGGCACTATTAACCGCAACTGCATGTTCCGCACCTACTTTTTCTGCTACTGCTGATTCAAATATAGGAACCTGAGGTCCTTGAGTAATTAAATCTGATTTCAATACATCTATCACAGCATCTATATCTAGTTGGTTAATGTCTTGACGACCGTATGGAATCATAATAAAACTTACCAGCTGAAATTAGGATCTATATGCTTTTTGATGCTTTCTCTGATTGAGTCTACTGTCTCCCAATCAGGATTCTCCCCTGAATTGTAACTGAACCCAAATGGCACCTTTTCACCCTTATGATGTTCTATGAAATCTTGCTCTGAATAAACAAATGAAACTGAAGGCAAAATAGCATAGTACTTACCGATATCAATTGTATTGAGAGAATCCGTATTAGTAATCATCTCTTCATGTAACTTTTCACCGGGTCGAATACCTACATCTATTGTTTTGCAATTAGGGGCAACAGCCTCTGCTACATCTAAAATTTTATAGGATGGTATCTTTGGAATAAATATTTCTCCTCCTAAATGATGTTCTACGGCATAAATTACCATATCAACTCCATCCTGCAGGGTTATATTAAAACGAGTCATTTCTCTATGAGTTATTGGCAATTCGCCTTCTGCTCTTTTATTGAGAAAAAAGGGTATAACTGAGCCTCTAGAGCCCATAACATTGCCATAGCGAACTACGCTAAATTTAATGTCTTTCGAACCCTTAATATTATTAGCTGCCGAAAATAATTTGTCCGAGACTAGTTTAGTAGCGCCGTATAGGTTGATGGGAGCGCACGCTTTGTCCGTAGATAATGCAACAACATTTTTAACTCCACACTCAAGAGCAGCATGAATTAGATTTTCTGCTCCATCAACATTTGTTCTGATGCACTCGGTAGGATTATACTCTGCGGTATCCACCTGTTTAATTGCAGCGGCATGAATAATCACATCCACTCCCTCGCATGCTTGAGTTACTCGATTTCGATCACGTACGTCGCCAATAAAAAATCGTAATTGAGGAAAATCTCTATCTGGATACTTTTGTTTTAGTTCAGATTGCTTCAATTCATCCCGAGAAAAGATTATTACTTTCTTTACCTTTGGAAAGCGGTCCAATATGGTTGCGATAAATTGTTTGCCAAATGAACCTGTCCCACCGGTAATTAATATTGATTTATTGTTAAACATTTTAATTCACTTTTAATTTATTAATATTTACTTCGACTGAATAATTTATAATATTATTGCTGACGTAGTGTTTCAAACTTTCGAATTTGCGATAATTTATCTAAGTACAGTCGACCACTCATACCAATAATTTCCTTGAAATCAACAGAATCAGTTATATCTAGCATACCTGCTACTTCTTTTATATATAGGAAATTATAGAGTGCATCATGACTAGCCAATCCGCTGCATATTAGCTGTTCTTGTCTCTTATCTTTTGAGAGCGTAGGATAATATGAAGCGTACATTCCTTTATCCAAATAACAATCAAAGCCCTCGATTACACAACTAAATACACCATATTCCATCACTAAGTTGTATAGCAATCTTCCAAGAGCCATAGGTGAAGCAAGATTCTCACTCATTGGAAACTTTGCTCTCTGAAAGGTTTCGTCTAAAATTGATGTTCTGCAGCTAACCAAAATTTTGGAATATTTCTCAATTAGTTTTTCTTTTAATAATGAGTCATTTGAGACTATGGTTCTGTAATACACACCATTCAAAAATAAAAGACTTCCTTTGTATTGGGAAATATCAACATCGATAGGTTTTAGGAATACCAATATATAGTCTTTATATTTTTCACTTGGAGCAGAGACTGCGTTGGGGCCATAAATATAAAACTTTAAATCTGTTTCCTTTTTCAAACTCTCTTTATTAATAACAGCTTCATAGCCTTTTTGCTTCATTGAATGAAAATCATGTCTGGATAATAGGGATAAGTAATTTCTCGCGTTCCATCTAGATGTAGCGCTAGATGAGTTTTTTAATATAAATTCCCCCCATTCGTTCTTCTTTATTACCGCCTCAAATACGCGATTATTAGATAAATGAAGAAGATATTCGAGGTTAAGTTTGTTTATAGTCAAAATATACTCAAAATAATTTTTAGTTTTATGAGTTGAGACCAGTTTCATGAAAAATAAAGAGGTATCAATTAGTTTAATAGCAGTTGAGAAGCCAAAGAGTCTAGTTGAATAGCGAATAATCAGCCTATTGATTTTTATTGCTAGACTTAAATTATCAACGTGATGGGAAGTTTCATATATTTCAAAAAAACGGGTTTTATTTCTTACTGACTCTTTCTTCTTAAACATCACAAAGTTAACTATTCGACAAAAAGTAATCATCAATCAACTTAAAAAAGATAGACATGACAAATCTGTCATTGAACATTTGCATGCATGTCTCTAAAACTCGAACTTTGCTCTAGTAGTTCTGTATAAGTGCCCTGTGCTACGACCTCACCATCGTTTAATTCAATGATAATGTCACAGTCTTTTATGGTTGTTAATCTGTGGGCTATAAAAAAAGTAGTAAGATCTTTATCAATTTTATTGACTGCCCTAATTACTTGCTCTTCTGTGGTGTTATCTAATGCGCTGGTAGCCTCGTCAAACACAAGAACACTTGCATCTTTATACAGAGATCTTGCTATTCCTATTCTTTGTCTTTGTCCGCCTGATAGACGTATACCACGCTCTCCAACTACAGCGCTATAACCCTCTTGGCTTTCTTCTATAAATTTAGCAATTTGTGCTGTCTGTGCAGATCTTTTTACTCTCTCAAAATCAATTTCTTTTAGAGGTATACCAAAGGCAATGTTCTCAGCCATGGTGGCATCTGTTAAAAAAATATTCTGAGGGACATGAGCAATATTATTTTGCCATTCACGTAAATTTTGATCTGTTATAGTCTTTTTATCAACACAGATCGAGCCTTCTGTAGGTTCTATAAGCCCCATCAGTAGATCAAGTAAGGTACTCTTTCCACTCCCAGTGGATCCAACAATGCCTACGCTCGAACCTTTTGGGATATTCAAGTTTATCCCAGATAATACTGACCGCTCATCATTGGTATAGCTAAAACTCAGATTTTTAAATTGAATACCCTCATCAAACTTTAAAGAAATTATAGTATTATTGTCGTTGCTATGGGGCAAGGGTTGATCCAATAACTCTAATACGTCTTTGAGTGATTCATGGTTTCCTGCAATAGTGGACCAAGCGCTATAGAGTTGCTGAAGAGCGGGGAGAAGTCTTTGTGCACCAAAAGCAAGAACACCCAATATAGGTAACGATGCATTAATACCGCCTGGTTCAAGACTTAAAAAGTATGCCAAAGCAACGAGAAAAACTATACCTAATGCTTCTATTGCAAAACGTGGACTCCCAATAACAAAAACATTGTTTGCTTGAGCTCGACGAAGAGGGTAATCCGCTTGACGATAAACGTTACTATATATATGTTGAACACCGTCTAGAAGAACATCACGAATTCCACCCAATCCTTCTTGTAAAGCTTTAACGACCTTAGTTTGTTTCTTAGCAATACGTTGACTATTGGCGACTAATCGCATACGTACTAGAAACGTTATAAGCCCATAAAGTCCACCAAAGACAGCAAAAGAAACTGAGGCTATGAAAGGATCAATAGCAAACAAAGTAGATACCACGCCTATCAACAAAAAAGTTGAGCTTAGTAGTGTCAATACTGGCAGTAATACCATGCTAACAACACTATTAACCTTGCCCGTTATTCCACTGATTATAATACTGCTGTTTCTTGCTAAGTGAACACGATACGGTTGATACAAAGTACGATTGTAAACCTCAAAACTGAGATCGGTACCGATAGCACCAGCCAAACGTGAGCTAACCCATAATATAAATGTTCTCATTGCTCCAGCCACTAGAGCAATGGAAATAAAGATTAAAGTAAGTGGTAAAACTAATTCCTTTGCTGAATTAATTTGAAAGTATTGGGCAATAGGTAAAACAATAGGGTGACTATATATTTGCTCAGGGGCAACAAGCACACCAATGAAAGGTAGCACAGCTCCCAAGCTAATTACTTCTGTTAATGCACTTATAAGCATCAAAAACAATGCTATTATAAATTGTCTCCGCCTTCGCAGGACAATATGCGACCAAAGCCTTAACAATAATTGTGACAATTTATTTGTATTACCCATTGATATTCTTAGTGTTAATTATTGATAAAAATATAATTGGTGAGTCAGATGGAGAAAGTCTACGGTAACTATTAACTATGATTTTAGCTTAATTCTTTCCGAACAAATCACGAGTGTAAACTTTATCTGCCACGTCTTTAATATCGTCCATTAAGCGGTTGGCTACAATAACATCACTCATTTTTTTGAAAACATTTAGTTCCCGAATTACTTTTGAATTATAAAATTCACTCTTTTGTAAAACGGGCTCGTAGACGACAACTTCGATACCTTTGGCTTTGATGCGTTTCATAATGCCTTGAATAGCGCTGGAACGGAAGTTACCTGAGTCTTGTTTCATAATCAGGCGATAAATACCGACCACTTTTGGATTCAACTTAATAATACTGTCTGCAATAAATTCTTTTCGGGTGGTGTTGGATTGCACAATCGCTTGAATCAGATTCTGTGGTACATTTTTGTAGTTAGCAAGTAATTGCTTGGTATCTTTTGGTAAGCAGTAACCACCATAACCAAAACTTGGATTGTTGTAGTGATTGCCAACACGAGGATCTAAGCAAACGCCCTGAATGACTTCCTGAGTGCTTAATCCATGACTTTCACAATAAGTGTCTAACTCGTTGAAGTAAGCAACTCGCATGGCTAAATAAGTATTTGCAAATAACTTTATGGCCTCGGCTTCAGTCGCACTGGCAAATAATACTTCGATTTCCTTTGCAGGTTTAGCTGCAGCTTGTACCAATAAATCAGCAAACAATTTGGCATGCTCAGACTTTTCTCCAACAACAATTCTTGAGGGATGAAGATTGTCATGTAACGCCTGATCTTCTCTTAGAAACTCTGGAGAGAAGATAATATTTTCAGTATCAAATTTCTGCCGGACTAAATCAGTATAACCAACGGGAACGGTCGACTTTATGACCATAATTGCATTTTGGTTAATCGCTAAGACATCTTGAATAACGGCTTCAACCGATTGGGTATTAAAGGTATTTGTCACCTTATCGTAATCGGTTGGCGTCGCAATAATTACAAACTCAGCATCTTGATAGGCTTGGTGCTTATCTAAAGTCGCTGTTAGATTAAGTGGTCTATTGGCTAAAAAATCTTCGATGTCATGATCTTTAATAGGTGATTGCTTATTATTTAACATGGCGATTTTTTCTGGGATTATGTCTAATGCCACTACCTGATTATGTTGAGCTAACAGCACCGCTAGCGATAGCCCGACATAACCTGTTCCTGCTACTGCTATTTTCATGACCCTGTTGCTCCTTTATAACTGCCATCTTGCACATGCAAACACCATTCTTGATTATCTAAATACCAGTGCACTGTTTTTCGTATGCCGCTTTCAAAGGTTTCAATAGGTGTCCAGTTGAGTTCTTTTTCGATTTTCGTGGCATCGATCGCATAGCGTATATCATGCCCCGCTCTATCTTTTACAAAGGTAATGAGGTCTTTATAATATTTAATGCCGTCTAGCTTATGTGGTGATAATTCTTCTAGTAATTCACAGATGGTTTCTACAACTTCAATGTTTTGTTTTTCATTATGGCCACCTATATTGTATGTTTCAGCTATCTCTCCTTTAGTTGCCACTAAGACTAATGCTCTAGCATGATCTTCAACATATAACCAATCTCGAATCTGATGGCCTTTACCATATACAGGTAAGGGTTTACCTTGTAGAGCATTTAATATTATGAGCGGGATCAGTTTTTCAGGAAAATGGAAAGGTCCATAATTATTGGAGCAGTTGGTCACAATAGTTGGTAAGTTATAAGTGCGGTTCCATGCTCTTACTAAATGGTCAGAGCTTGCTTTAGATGCTGAGTATGGTGAACTCGGGGCATAAGCAGTTGTTTCTGTGAACAAAGGCAGTGATTCTTGTGTTGTTTGATAGTCATCAGGATGAGGTAAATCACCATAGACTTCATCGGTAGAAATATGATGAAAACGGAAACCTGCTTTCTTCCCTGCTTCTAGTTTATCCCAATATATTCTTGCTTGTTCAAGTAGGTTATAGGTACCAAAGATGTTGGTTTGAATAAATTCCCCTGGACCATCAATACTGCGGTCGACATGAGATTCTGCTGCGAGATGCATGATGATATCAGGTTGATGCTGATGAAATATGCGTGCAATTTCATTAGCATCACAGATATCGACTTTTTCAAAATAATAATGCGGTTTATCGCTAATCGAAATTAGTGATTCTAAGTTACCCGCATAGGTGAGTTTATCGACATTTATAACATTGTGATTAGTGTTATTTATTAGATGACGAATAACCGCTGAGCCAATAAAACCTGCCCCTCCAGTAACAACAATGTTTTTCATGATGCTTTGTCGTGTAATGCAGTTAAACACTTTTTGGTACTATCTTTCCAATGAGGAATCGTCAGATGATACGTTTGTTTTATTTTAGCTTTATTCAATACGCTGTAATGAGGTCGTGTGGCAGGCGTTGGGTAATCTTTGGTTTCAATGGGGCTGACTTGGCATTGTATGTTCGTTAATTCAAAGATGGTTTTAGCAAAATCATACCAACTACATATCCCTTCATTGCTAAAATGGAAAATGTTTGTTTTAAAATCTATTTGATTAAACACTTCGCTTTGAATAATACACATAACCGCTTGAGCTAAGTCTTTGGCATAAGTTGGTGTGCCGACTTGATCGAAGATGACATTTAAATTGTCACGCTCTTGTCCAAGTTTAAGCATAGTTTTGACAAAGTTATTACCATATTCTGAATACAACCAACTTGTGCGAATAATGATTGCATTGGTTTTAAGTGTTTGTTGTATGGCTTGATCACCTTGGAGTTTAGTTTTGCCATATACACCATGTGGTGCCACTTTATCTGTTTCAAGATAAGGTCGATCCTGTTTACCACTAAACACATAATCGGTTGAGAGGTGAATTAATTTGGCATGTTGCTGTTTAGCAATATCAGCGAGTTGCTGCACAGCAAGATGGTTAACTTGGTTTGCTAATTCAGATTCTGATTCTGCTTTATCAACAGAGGTGTGAGCGGCGCAGTTAATAATAATATCAAATGTCTGGTGTTCAAAAAAACCTGTGATGCTGGTCTCATTGCTTAAATCAAGTTGCTGACGATTAGCGAAGACAAATTCATAATCAGAATAGTCTGTTGCAATTGACTGGATTGATTGTCCTAGTTGCCCTGTACTACCAGTTACTAAAATAGTTTGGAGCTTATTCATAGTAGTTATGGTTGAAGTCGAAACAGTCTATTAATTCTATTAATCGTGGTTGTTGAATGTCTTTATCTGATAACAGTAATTGTTCTCTAGTTAAGCGCCAATCGATATTTAAGTCGATGTCATCGAACGCTAAACCACGGTCACATTCAGGTGAATAGTAATTATCGACTTTATAGGCAAGTGTCGCTGTATCAGTCAGTACTGCAAAACCATGAGCAAAACCACGTGGGATAAATATTTGTTTTTTATTAACACCCGACAGTTCTACCGCCACATGCTGACCAAAGCTTGGGCTGCCCCTTCTGATATCAACTGCAACATCTAATACGGCCCCCTCAATTACCCGCACTAATTTGCTTTGAGCATATGGTGCTAATTGAAAATGCAGGCCACGTAATACGCCTTTTGATGATTGTGATTCATTATCTTGGACAAAGTTGACCTTGAAGCCCAGCGCATCTTCGAACTTATCTTGCCTAAATGTTTCGACAAAATAGCCGCGTTCATCGCCATGTGCTTTTGGTTCTATAACCATGATGTCAGGAATATCTTGAGGTATAAACTTCACGCCTAAAGGCCCTCTTCAGCACATTTTAATAGATATTGACCATATTGATTCTTTGTTAGGGGTTCAGCCAACTCTACCAATTGTTGTTTGGAAATATATCCTTTTTGAAAGGCAATTTCTTCAATACAAGCCACTTTTAATCCTTGGCGCCTTTCAATGATTTCGATAAAATGGGCGGCTTCAAGCAAGCTTTCATGAGTACCTGTATCTAACCAAGTATAGCCAGGTCCCATTAATTCTACTTTAAGACGTTCTTCAGCAAGGTAGTCTTGATTAACTGAGGTTATTTCTAATTCGCCACGATCTGAAGGGGTAATAACTTTAGCTTTTTCAATAACATCATTAGGATAAAAGTATAACCCTGTTACGGCATAATTACTTTTAGGCACTATGGGTTTTTCTTCAATACTAATAATGTTGTGTTGAGCATCAAACTCAGCAACACCATAGCGTTCTGGATCGGTCACATGATAACCAAATATGGTTGCTTTATTTTCTGTTTGGGCATTAGTCACAGCTGCGTCTAATAGTGAGGTTAAACCATCACCATGATAGATATTATCGCCAAGCACTAAACAAACATCATCATTACCAATAAAGTTTTCTCCTAATATAAAAGCTTGAGCAAGGCCATCGGGAGATGGTTGGACGACATAACTAAAGGTCATTCCTATTTCAGAGCCATCACCCAGTAACCTTTTAAAGCTTGTTTGCTCTTCTGGTGTGGTAATGATTAACACATCTTGAATCCCTGCCAACATGAGAATAGATAAAGGATAATACACCATAGGTTTATCGTAGATAGGGACAAGCTGTTTAGAAATGCCACGAGTAATGGGATACAGGCGGGTGCCGCTTCCTCCAGCTAAAATTATTCCTTTCATAAATTATTCTAATAGAGACTACTTGTTCATTGTGTAGAGAACACAAACCACAAGAGCATTATTTTTAATCAAACCATTGTATGTTTGTTGTTTCTTTGTCCAAAAGGGTAGTGTCTTAGTAGTGTGATGATTACACTTAATAAACCACCTAGCATAGTAGTAAAAAACACGATCGGTGCTCTACTTGGTTTTGATTTTTTTTCAGGAATAAAAGGGGGCTCTATCTCGACTAAAATATAATCTTCATTAATCTTTGCCAACATCTGTGTTTCAAGTTGAGCTTCTATCAAAGTATGTATTGATTCTCGAATTTCAACCAAAGAAGTTTTAGACAACTCAGATTTTAAATATTGAATAGCTTGGCTAGAATCCTCCATATCCCTCTTGCGTAAGAGTGCATTAGCTTCCCTGATGATTAATTCTAAAAACTCTTTAGCAAAAATAGGTGATATATGCTCAATATTTACTGAAATAAATCCAGTCATCTTATCTTGAGAAATAGATAAACTCCCCATATATGCACGATGGACCGCTAAGTAAGATGGCTTTATTGAGCTATTGTTATTATTTTTTCCCTTCCATGTTTTGGTTTCTGAGTCATATATTTTTTGATCAAATAATAGTTCTTTAGAGCCACTGTCATAACTTTTAGCAGCCATCATTGAAGGGAGAATACCTTCAAATGTTAAGAGGTGTTTTACAAACTTTCTGGATTGAATTAGTTCTATGGCTTTCATCGCTTTTTCATCTCCTGATGTTTGGAGGTTAACTCCCATTATAGATGCCACACCACTATATTGAGAGAGCATACCTTGGCTCTGTGCATTATTTCTAACAGACATAATAGCTCCCGATTGGTAATAATTGGTAAGCTGAAGGGTGTAAACTATCGAGCTTATAGCAACAATAGCAGTTATTAGAATAATGAGTTTTTTTCCTTCCCATAAAACTTGAAAGAGTTGCCTCAAATCAATCTCATCATCTAAGTAATGATCATTTGAATTCATTTATTCTGCTCACCTTTATAATTCATTTTTCAGAATTTCAATTTCTTCTTTTAGTTTATTATACTCTTCTGATTTCCTCTTCAAAAATTTTTGTGCAAGCATTGATTTTGCAGTTATCCCTTCGGGAGTTAATGCATAAAGATAGCCTATTTTGTTATCAGAACGTTTAAAATTACTTAATTTCACCAATCCTTTGTCAATGAGAGCACGAATAACATAGTTTGTCCTTCCTAAACTCAACCCCAATTCTTCAGACAGCTGGCGTTGAGTTATCTTTGGGTTGTCTTTAAGAATTCTTAGAATTATATAGTCAATATCAGATTTATGCATTTTGATTTGTGATAGCTACCGCAAGACTTAATTACTAAATCCTGCTTAATTATCTGTTTCATATGTTGTGTTCATTCATTGAACAGGTATTATATAACACATGTTCATGAAATGAACAAGCTTTTATAAGATGGGATTTTAACTACAATTTAAACGGTTCAATAATTGCTTTACGGCCAATATCGTTTAATGGTATCTCTGCAATTACTAGTTCATTCATCAATTTCAATAATATTCTCACTCTTTCTTTGCCTGATTTAGACACAAATGTTCCTTGTTTTCCTTCCAATACCCCTTTTTTGATGAATAATTTGTCACCTTTTTGAAATTCTTGCCTTATAACTTTTTGTTTCAAAATGTCATTAGAATCAACTTTTGATTTAAGAAATGCCACCACAAAATTTGGAACTTCTGCAACTTTATCACCAAATATAACCAAATGACTCACCCCTCTTGTCGATTTAATTTGAGCCCAGTTGTCTCTCTCTGCATTGATTGAAATAAATAGATAACGTGGAAACAATGGTTCGAAAGAAATTGATTTAGGTTGACTTATTTTTTCAGAAGCTATGATTGGTAAGAATGTTTTAAACCCTTGGTTTTCAAGATTCTTTTTAGCCTTTTCTTCTTCCTTTGCTTTTGTGTAGACCAACCACCATTTAGAATTTTCTGTTTCCATTGATATCTGCTTAAACTCAATGATAAGCTTTACTTTATATATTAATCCTAGAAACTATTGACTGCTGCAGCTGATAGTGCCATTTGATAAATGATTTGAGTAATTTCTGTAGTTGCCCTAAGTCCACTATATGTAGAGACAGTAATTGGAACAACAATGGTATCTCCAGATTCAAGATTATTAGAGGCACCTCTAAAAAAACCACCTGAAGATGCAAGACTCATAACTGAGCCATTTTGTTTAATAACGTATATGTTCTTTTCATCAGCAAATTCATTTAGTCCACCACTTAATTCAATATAATCATTTGGTTTTTTATTAGGCTCATAGAAATGGGTATTTGGAGCATACACCTCACCAATAACCTTAACCGTTTGCATCTGTTTTGGAACAATTATAATATCTCCATCTGTCAATTTTATATCCTTGCTTGTACCATCGAGAATACCGAAAGCGTCTATTACAAGACGTCCAAGTGAGCTAGGATCTGGTGACTCTTGTTCTGTCAACATTAATATTTTATTTAAGTATTCCTCATTATCATCAGAGCTTCCTAAGCTGTCATTTGATGCAAGCAAAAGCTGCTTTCTTAGGTTCGATTGTGCTGCTTCAAATTGTTTTAATTCGTTTTCGATTAAATCCTTTCTTTGAAAAAAAGTATTTCTTATACCAGCAGTATCTTTAAAGCCACCAGCTCTGTTAACCAGACTAGTAAATGTCTCATCTTTTGCTAGTGGATAATCACCAGGGAAATATATCTCACCCAATACAGTTACCACAGCAAGATCATAGTCTAATTTCTTAACGGTTATGATATCTAGAGGATCAAGAATAGTATTTTCAATTTCATTGACATTTATCGTTGTATTTATTTCTAATACCTCCTTACCTGTATATGATTTTCTGGTGATATCTATTTCATCTGCATATGTTAATCCCTGTAAACCACCAGCTGAAGCAAGACCAGCCTTTACTGATGCATTGTTCACAAGAGGATATCTACCAGGAAATTTTACATTACCAAAAACCGTTATAATTTGATCTTGAATCATTGGGCTTGATTGTTGTTCTATAACAGCGAGTATAGGCTCGATTATCTGATTTCTGCAATATCTCGTGAGTTCTAGATTGGGAGCATCTACTGCTTCTGTTTCTGTTCCAAATAATTCTATTAATTTGTTTTCTGATACGACACAGTAATCATAAACATAATAATGGAAATATTTTTTT
>CAZSHL010000024.1:0-14429 GCA_964606585.1 uncultured Piscirickettsiaceae bacterium | reverse complement strand
CAACATGGTAGTCGTTAGGAAGGCCAAGAATTGATTTAGACTTATTAATTACTTCTTTTAATTTATCCTTACATTTAGGCGTCCTGTGGGATCTACCTAATAAGGCTCCTTCCAAATTATTGATTGTCCAATTTGGTCTTTTTGAACACGGACCGCTAGAAAAGTTAGGGTTATTTGGCTTAATATTTGGCAAATTCATACGTTAATTCTCCTGGTTAAATTCATACACAACTAGGCCATCTAGAGGTTTAGGGTCAAACCAAGTTGATTTTGGGGGCATTGTTAATTTATTGTCAGCAACTCTCATAACTTCGTCAATTTGAGAAGGAAAGAATGAAAATGCTACACTATCATTATTTTCATCCACTTTATTTTCAAGGGCACTTAATCCATGACAGCCGGCAATAAATCTTATCCTTTCATCATTATTAATATCTTTGATACCTAAAATAGGTATCAAGCAATGATTATTAATAATGTTTATATCAAGATTTGACAATATATCGGTCTCATCAGTAATCTTTCCAATAAATTTTATAGAATACCATTTGCCATTATGGTACATTCCAAACTCTCTATTAGTATTAGGTTTAAAAGCGGAATTACAGGGAGTAATTTTGAAATTATCTTTAAGCTTATCAAAAAATTCAACTTCTGAAAGACCATTCAAATCTCTAATTACTCTGTTGTAATCATATATTTTTGATTGTTCTGCTGGGAATGCAGCTATCATGAAATCATCACTGTTTCTATTTTGATTGCTTTGAGAACCATATTTTTTATAGTTTTGAGAAATTATATTCATAGCTCCCATTCTGTGATGACCGTCAGCAATATATAAAGATTCTATTGATCTTAGTTGTTTTGATATTAATTCAATGTCATTCTGATTACTAATGCACCAAAGTTTATGGTATGAATGATCAAAAGATTCAAAGTCATAATCAGGCTCTAGCGAGGTAAAACTTTCTAACAACTCATTAACATTGTAATCATCAGGGTAAGACATGTAAATAGGACCGATTTGAGTTTCAATGTTATTCATTTGGTCAGCTCTTTCATTCATTCTATTTACAAATGTATTTTCGTGACCTTTGATTTTATGCGCCAAGAAATCATTAAGATCAGCTAAGGCAAGGAAACCTAATTGCGTATGATCTCTTAGTGAAATCTGATAAATATAAAAAGACAATTTATCATCTTGTTTTATAACTTCATTTTTCTTCATTTCGTTGAAATGCTTTTTGGCGGCAAGCAGAGTATCAGATTCCTTGAGTTGTCCCACGGGATTCAATACCTTTAGATAATTCCAGTAATTATTGTTAAAAAAAATATCAATATTTTGCTCAGACAAATAATCAGTTGAGGGTGCAATGATATTTATTGCATCCTCATTATGTGGTCTCGTTCCTTTAAATGGTTTTAAAACCATAGCCTGCTGCCCTGATTTAGCATTTTACATTTATACCTTGATAATGATAATATAAGTTGAATAAAATTCAATTAGTCAATAAATATATTGAGTCGTGATATCACTAGGATTGAAAATACTACAGTCTATTTATATAGTTAATTATGTGATTTGAAAGTTCAATTTTTATGTCTTTTATATTAAGTGGTCTATTGATTAATTCTCTCATTTGTGTAATCTGTAAATTCCTATATCCACAAGGATTAATAGAGTTATATGGTGCTAGATCCATATCAACATTTAAACTTAATCCATGGTAAGTTCTTCCATGTCTTACTTTGAATCCTAGAGCTGCAATTTTAGAACCATTCACATAAACACCTGGAGCACCCTGTATAGTATGAGCAGAAATGTCATAACTTGATAAAAATTCAATTATTGATTGTTCAATAATAGAGATTATTTTTTTTACTCCAATGCCAAGTCTATTTATATCGATTAAACAATAAATTATTAATTGTCCAGGCCCGTGGTAGGTAATTTGACCGCCACGGTCAGAATGAATAATTGGTATATTGGTAGATTTAATTAAATGTTCATCTTTACCTGAAAGGCCTTGCGTATAAACACTTTTATGTTCTAGTAACCAAAGTTCATCAGGTGTGTCCAGCTTCCTTTTATTTGTGAAAGATTTCATTTCATCCCAAATTTTTTGGTATTCGACTAGACCTTTAGAATGAACTTTGATCACAGGAATATTATAGAAGATATGTCACCATAGAACAATTTTGCAATGAACTATTTATGGCATCTAATTGTGCTCGACTTGTCGCAATAATTCTTATTGTAATTGACGTATATGTACCCTTGGAACTTACTTTAGTGGTTATTTGATTAGTATGAATTTTTCCTATATGAGATTCAACTATATTACGAACAGTTTTTTCAAAATTGGGCTGATCTTTACCAAAAACTTTAATTGGATAATCGCAAGGAAAATTAAAGACTTCATCGCTCATAACAGTAAATAATTACGAATATGAAAAATAGAATTTATTCATTAGTGTTACAATTATACTTTGATTATTATTAAACCTATGGTGATTGATTCATTGCTTTAGTAATGAAGTGACTATAATCAAATTGAACTTATTTTTTACACTAATTTGTAATGAATTTTATAGAGCAGATGTTCTCCCTTCAGAGAGACCTAAATAATAAAACAAACGGCAATATTTGGCTTGACAGTATAACTAAAGATGGTAGGGAAATCTGTTGGCATAGATGCATATATATGGAAGCTGCAGAGGCAATTGATTCATTTAATTGGAAGCACTGGAAGAACATTCATACTGAACCTGACTGGGAAAATATCAAGGTAGAGTTAGTCGATATTTGGCATTTCATTATGTCAGAATTGATTGTTCAAGAGGATGAAAATTACGCAAATAAATATATGAATACTAGTGCTGCAAACGATTTCAATATTCAGTCTTTAATGGAAATTTTTGAAAAAATAATAGGCATTTCTGTAAGAAACACTAAATCATCTGATGTTAAATCAATTCGGGAAATTACCGATCTTTTTTTCATGGCATTGTCTCATGTGGGAATCGATACTGAAAATCTCTACAAAAGATATGTAGTAAAGAATCAATTGAATGCATTTCGTCAAAATCATGGGTATAAAGACGGCTCCTATATTAAGCTATGGGGAGGAGTTGAGGATAATGTAGTAGCTTTTACCATTATGGATACAATTCCTGAAATTTCTCCAAATGACCTTTATAAGAAACTTGAAGTTGAATATGCTCGTCTTATTTAAAGACCCCAAGTCGTTTGAAAGCAATAAATAATTCTTCTAGTTCTGTTCGTTTGACTGAGTTTAGTCATGGTGCTGGATGTGGGTGCAAAATATCACCAAAACAGCTTAATGAATTGCTTTCTATAAACAAAAACAGCTTTAACGATATAAATTTAATTGTAGGCAATGAATCTAGCGACGATGCTGCCATTTACGATTTGGGAGATGGTAGGGCATTAATTAGTACGACAGATTTTTTTATGCCAATTGTTGATGATCCCTATATATTCGGCAAAATTGCAGCCTGTAATGCCATAAGTGATATCTATGCTATGGGTGGTAGGCCTTTAATGGCAATTGCGATCTTTGGTTGGCCTTTGGAGAAATTATCCACAAAAATTGGTGCTAAAGTTTTAAATGGAGGAAGGTCAGTATGCTTTGAAGCAGGTATAAGCCTTGCTGGGGGACATAGCATAGATTCACCAGAGCCTATTTTTGGTCTTTCTGTTACTGGCATTGTTAATATATCTAATCTCAAAAGAAATACAGATGCAAAAGTTGGTGACTCAATTTATCTAACAAAACCTTTAGGTGTAGGAATACTTTCGACTGCACAAAAAATGAAAAAGATTGATTATAGCGACCACCAAAAAGCTATAGAGCAAATGTGCAAGTTAAACTCAATAGGAGAAGAGGTTGCTAAAATTTCCGGCATCAATGCCATAACAGATGTTACCGGTTTTGGTCTTGCCGGTCATCTTTTAGAGGTTTGTATAGGTAGCAATGTATCTGCAAAAATAGAATTCGATAAAATTCTTCTTTTGCCGAACATATATGACTATTTGAATGAGGGTTGCATACCTGGAGGTACTGCGAGAAATTTTGAAAGCTATAGTGATAAAGTAAATAAATTATCTTTTAATCAGCGCTCTATTTTGTTCGACCCTCAAACAAGTGGTGGTTTGTTGATTACGGTTTCTAGAGATGCAGAAAAATTATTAAATAATATTCTACTGAAAAATAATATAAACCCTCAATGTATTGGAAAAATAGTAAGAAATGAAGACTACATCAAAAGGGTTCAAATCCGATGAATTTTTTACCAGAAATAGACGATTTTCAATCTATTTTTCAAGATGATATCCCTTTAATTGATACTCGTGCTCCGGTCGAATTTGAACGTGGATCATTTCCATGCTCATCAAATATCCCTCTTATGGATAATGATGAGCGACATTTAGTTGGTATTGAATATAAAAAAAATGGAAGAAATTCTGCTATTGAACTAGGTCGTCGTCTTGTTAGTGGAGATAATAAAGAGGCTAAGTTAAATGCATGGTTGAATTTCATTAAAAAAAACCCCAATGGGGCTTTATATTGCTATCGTGGAGGTCTTAGATCAGAAATTGTGCAGCAATGGATTTTTGATTCTACTGGAATTAGTTATCCTCGTATTAAGGGTGGTTTTAAGTATATGAGAAATTATCTGGTAAAGGAATTGGAACAGATAATTAAATCTAATAAGATAGTGATATTAGGCGGTAAAACTGGTTGCGGAAAAACAGCTCTACTTAATCAATTTAAGAACAGTATAGATTTGGAAGGGTTAGCTAATCATAGAGGATCTGCTTTTGGAAAAAAATTATTTCCACAACCTTCACAAATAGCTTTTGAAAATGCTCTGGCAATTGAATTTCTTTATCAAAGAAATAACCTTTTTTTAGTTTTGGAAGACGAGGGAAGTAATATAGGTAAATTGTATTTACCAACTAATTTGAAAAATAAAGCTTTACAGTCTGACCTAGTAATACTTTGTGCAAGCATTAATGAACGTATCCAATCAAGTCTGAAAACTTATGTTGTTGATATGTTAGGTGAATTTATACAGAAAGATAATGAGAATGGATTTGGTAAATTTGAAGTTTATTGGAAGGACAGTCTTTTTAAAATTAAGAAAAGGCTTGGTGGGCTTCGGTATGTTACATTGCTGAATATGTTAAATAAAGCTTTAGAGACACATAAAAAACTCAATGAAATCGATTTATACATTCCCCTAATAGAGGCCTTACTTGTAGATTATTATGATCCTATGTACGACTATCAGATTAAAAAAAAGAAAAGCAGGATTATATTTAAAGGGGATTCGGCTAGTGTTATTGATTATTTAAATAAAAAACTAATCCCTTAACTTTATTTTTATATCAGTAATAGGTCTTGACTGACAAGCTAAAATTTCTTTAGGAGAAGATGATAGAGGTACAAGGCATTCCTGGTGGATTACTTCGCCTTCAATTAAATTTATGATGCAGCTACCGCAGTGCCCTTGTCTGCAGCTATGATTTAATAAGACATTATGATATTCTAGCTCCGTAAGTATTGACTCGTCGCCGTAAACATAGAGAGACTCTTTTTCACCATTATTTTTATCAAATTCAATTTTAAACATTTAATCAAATGCAGCATTATAGTTTGAAGTCGCTAAAGTCATCATCATCATCATTGATTGTATTATCAATAGCGCTTACTAGGTAGGAAGTTATTTCAGTTTCTTGAGGTGCAACTTGCACGTTATCTGAATCTAGCCAATGATTTAGCCACGGAAGAGGGTTGGTCGTTTGATCAAAAATTAGAGGAAGATTAAGTGCCGACATACGAACATTTGTTATGTATTCAAGGTAATGTTTTAGTATTTCAGCATTTAGTCCTATCATTGAACCATCACTAAATAAAAAGTCAGCCCAATCTTTCTCTTGTTGAGTGGCATCCTTAAACATTTGTATGACTTCGGGTTCACATTCCTTAGCGATTTTTTTCATATCAGGATCATCTTTTCCGCTTTTCATTAAATTGATCATGTGTTGAGTGCCTGTTAGATGAAGAGCCTCATCTCTAGCGATAAGTTTAATAATCTTTGCATTGCCTTCCATTACTTTACGTTCAGCAAATGCAAAAGAGCATGCAAAACTTACATAGAAGCGAATAGCTTCGAGTATATTGACCGACATAATTGTCAAATAAAGCATACGTTTTAAGTCATATAAATTAACCTCTAATATTTCTCCATTGAATTTATGTTTTCCTTCTCCATATAGGCAAAAAGCTTGAGTGTATTTAATTAATTCGTCATAATTTTTTGATACGCTTGTAGCTCGTTGGATTATTTCATCAGTTTTCATTATGTCGTCAAAGACGACACCAGGTTCATTTACAATAGCGCGAATTATATGAGTGTAGGAGCGTGAATGTATTGTTTCTGAAAATGACCAAGTCTCAATCCAATTTTCCAATTCAGGTAGTGAAACGATTGGTAAAAAAGCTATATTGGGAGATCGGCCTTGAACAGAGTCAAGCAGGATTTGATATTGAAGATTGGAAATAAAGATATGTTTTTCATTCGGAAGTAGTTTTGAAAAATCAATTTTGTCTTTAGATACATCAATTTCCTCTGGTCTCCAAAAAAAAGAAAGTTGTTTTTCAGTAAGCTTTTCAAACATTTCAAACTTTTGCTTATCAAAACGTGCGACGTTAACTGTATCACCAAAAAACATAGGCTGAGTTAAGCTATCACTGATTGTTTGATTAAAAATGCTATATGACATTGATATTAATTCTTAAAGTTTACAAACGCCATCTTCACAATCATCATCTCCTGGCTCACCTGCCATCACTAATTCACTTAACTTTTCATCTTCTTGTTGGTTAACTGAGAGATTTTGGATATTTTGTGCATCAGTAGCGCCATCTCTCGTAGTATGATAGTAAAGCGTCTTAATGCCATATTTATATGCCTTGAGTAGATCCAATAAAAAAAGTTTCATAGGTACTTTATTATCATCGTATTGAGAAGGATCATAATGAGTATTTGTGGAGATAGATTGGTCTACAAATTTTTGCATGATAGCGCATAGTTGAAGATAGCCTTCGTTATCTTTTATATCCCACAGCAACTCATATTGGTTGCGTAGTTTTTCGTATTCTGGAACAACTTGCTTTAGAATTCCATCTTTTGATTGTTTAATTGAAACAAATCCTCTAGGTGGTTCGATGCCATTAGTCGAGTTTGAAATTTGAGAAGAACTTTCACAAGGCATCAATGCAGTAAGAGTTGAGTTTCTAAGACCTGTTGCCTGAATTTCTTTACGCAAGGATGACCAGTCAAGAATTAATTCAGTTTTACAAAATTCATCAATTGCTTTTTTATAGCTATCAATTGGCATAACATTTTTGGCATAATTTGTCTCAGAAAAAAGTGGACATGGTCCAAATTCTTTTGCCAATTTATTTGAAGCTTTAAGTGAGTAAAATTGCAATGCTTCAAAAGTTTGATGGATTAAATCATTGCCAGACCCATCTGAATATTTGACACCATTTTTTGCCAAATAGTAAGCTAAATTAGTAACTCCAATACCTAATGTTCTACGATTTTTACTTGAAATTTCAGCAGCTTTTAATGGATAGTCCTGATAATCAAGTAGAGAATCAAGAGCACGAACTATAATTTCAGTTATGCTCTCTAATTCGCCTAGATTTTCAATAGCGCCCAAATTGACAGCAGAAAGCGTACAAAGTGCCACTTCGCCATTTTCATCTTGCACTGAATAGAGCGGTTTTGTAGGTAACGTAATTTCCATACAAAGGTTAGATTGTCTGATGGGAGCTTTTGCTGCATCAAAAGCGCTATGCGTGTTGCAGTGATCAACATTTTGCAGATAGATTCTTCCAGTATTTGCTCTTTCTTGCATAAATTTAGCAAATAAATCACGAGCCTTAACTGCTATTTTACGAATCTTATTGTCTTTTTCATATTTCAAATAAAGAGATTCAAACTGTTTTTGATTTACAAAAAATGCACTATATAAGCCAGGTACATCATTTGGAGAAAATAATGTTATCTCTCCGTCTTCCAGGAATCGTTGATACATAAGACCATTAAATTGGACTCCATAGT
Source organism: uncultured Piscirickettsiaceae bacterium (assembly GCA_964606585.1). GTDB lineage: Bacteria > Pseudomonadota > Gammaproteobacteria > PS1 > Pseudothioglobaceae > Pseudothioglobus. The sequence continues at coordinate 6,266 of CAZSHL010000024.1, read as the reverse complement.
CTAGGTGTCGAATTCTATTTTCGTCTGTACCTGCATTATTTTTCAATACTACAAGATCTTCGACTTCAAGATGCCATAAGGGGTAGAAGAGGGTAGCAGCACCGCCTCTAACACCTCCTTGAGAGCAGGATTTAACAGCAGTATGAAAGTGCTTAAAAAAGGGAATACAACCAGTATGTGTGGCCTCGCCTCCACGAATTGGGCTACCAATTCCTCTGATACTGCCAGCATTAATTCCAATTCCAGCACGCTGTGAAACATACTTAATAATGGCACCTGAAGCTGCATTAATTGAGTCCAAATCGTCATCACTTTCAATTAAAACACAAGAAGAGAATTGCCTTGTTGGGGTTCTAACTCCAGCCATAATAGGGGTTGGTAAAGAAATTTTAAATGTTGATGTTGCATCATAAAATTTTTTGACGATATTAATTCTTGATTTTTTAGAGTAATCTTGAAAAAGACACATCCCAACAAGCATATAAAGTAGTTGTGGAGATTCATATATTTCACCGGTGACTCGATTTTGAACTAGGTATTTACCCTCGAGTTGCTTGACAGCAGCATAAGAGAAATTCATATCACGCCAATGATCGATATGTTTATCAAGCTCTTTAAATTCAGTTTTAGAATATTTTTTAAGAATATCCAAATCATAAATACCCATATCAGTAAGTTTACTAACATGATCTAAAAGTTTAGGGGGTGTAAAAGATTGAAATGCTTTTTTACGTAAATGAAAAATTGCTAATCTTGCAGCGAGATATTGATAATCAGGTGAGTCAGTTGAAATTAAATCTGCAGCTGATTTAATGATTGTTTCATGAATATCCTCTGTTTTAATACCATCAAAAAAAGCAAGTTGAGCATTAATTTCAACTTGCGAGACAGAAACACCATCTAAATCTTGAGAAGCCCAATGAACAACTCTGTGAATCTTTTCCATATCTATTGATTCTTTTGACCCGTCACGCTTTACAACCTTTATATCTTGATTCAATGCTCCATTCTCCTATTGAAAAAACACCGTATTTAGTGCTTATTTTTATAAATATACACTAAATATAGTGTATTTCAAATTAAGTTGCAAGGAAAAAAAAATAAAATTAATTATAAAAGGATGTTAAGTTTATGAAATAAAAGAAAATATATATAAATATATATATATATATATTTATTAAGGAAATTTAACTATATCAAGAACGAAATCTAGATATGAAAATACCAGAAATAATAACTGTTAATGCAATTAAATCGTACCAAAAAAACTGTTCAGATAAAACTATGGCACCAAGTAAATATGCTACTACAGGTATCAAATAATTTATATTAGATAAGAATGTAGCGCCAGCATTATTAATGATATAAAAGTATATAACTGCTGCTAATGCAGTAGGAAAAATACCAAGTGCTATTAAACTAGAACCAGCTAATAGTGATATATCACTATAATTAAATAACAATATCTGAGGCCATATTAAGAAACATAAAATAGTTGCAACTAAAAATGTACCTGTACTAGCAATTAAAGGATCATAAGAGGGAAGACGATTAGTAATTATTGTATTGAATGCATACGAACAAGCGGCAGCCAATACAAGAAATATTCCAAAAACTGTATTATGAGATTTAAAAATACTAGGACCAAGAATAAATAAAACACCAGTAATGCCAAGTACAAAACCAATTAACTTATAACGATTAAGCTGATCATTTGGCAAAAAAAAGTGAGCTAGAATTAAAGTAACTAATGGCATCATAGCCATCAGAAGACCAGCCATACCAGAAGAAATTGTTAATTGTCCATATGCTATAAGAGTAAATGGCAATAAACTTCCAACTATAGAAAAAATAAGAAAATGCAACCAAGAATCAAATGAAGTTGGCAGTGATCTCTTAGTAAAAACTAAAACTGGAATCATAACTAAAAAACCAATAAGAAGTCTGAATGACACAACTTGTTCGGGTGTAAAAAATGTCAAAGAGCGATTAATAAGTAAAAAGGAAGATCCCCAAATAAGTACCAACAAAAAAAGTAATAAATAGTTTCTAAAAGTTTGATTCATACGGATTATATTAAATTAAGGACTAAGTATGATATTAAGTGTAAGTATAAATAAAAAAAATGGACTAAGTTATATTTACAGAAATAAGTAAGAATTAAAAGGGGACTATGATAAATATTAATACAAAATAATTACAATATTTATTATTTAACATAATATAAATTATGCGAACAGTAAGATAGAGCAAATATTTAATATTTTAGGGCTATAAAAAATATATAGCATAATAAATCAAGCAAATATAATAAAAATGCAAAAATGGAAGGATTTTTAAATATTTAATTAAAAAAAGCCAAAAATACTGAAAAAGAGGTTGTTTTAAAATAAATTAGTTATTTATCTTGACTCTTCTTTTTACAAATTTATTTGTAAGTCTATATTTCTGATTTGGACTTCTAGGTTTTTCAGGAATTGTTGGCTCAATAAAGCCATGATCAATTAAGGGCTTTATTATTGCAATTTTAAATTTCGTTTTGTTAGTTCTTCCTAATATTTTCATTAATTCTAATGCTGTATTTTCTTCCTTGCATTTCTTCAATATTTTAAGATGGTCCCTACTTAGTCCCTGCTTAGTCCCAAGTTCTAATTTTTCCTTTTCGCTATAGTATAGAAACGTTAGTTGTTCAGTATCATGACTAATATTTTTGTTTCTTTTGATTTCAGTAGTCCAGTCATTTTCTGGCTGGATATTTTTGGTAGGTGGTTGTTCTGGTTCTTTTTTTAGAAATTTGAACATTATTAAAGGGATGAAATGACTTTTTTATTTTATACGCTAAATTATATATCAATTCTTGATAATTATTGTAATTCCCTTAAGAACTTTAAGGCTAAATATTCAATTTTTAGCCATTTTAAGTGATAACTTGGTGTTTTTTATTTAGTGAGTTAGTATTTGATTTAGGAATAGTTTTAATCTGTCTGATTCAGGGTTTTTAAAGAATTCTTCAGGAGTGTTTTCCTCTACAATTTGCCCGTCATCCATGAAAATAATACGATTTGCTACTTTTTTTGCGAATCCCATCTCGTGTGTAACACAAACCATCGTTATTCCTTCGTTTGCTAGTTCTATCATAACATCAAGCACTTCTGATATCATTTCAGGGTCTAAAGCTGATGTAGGCTCATCAAAAAGCATTATTTTAGGTGTTGTGCATAAAGATCTTGCTATTGCAACTCTTTGCTGCTGGCCTCCGCTTAGCTGATTTGGATATTTTTCTGCTTGATCTTTGATTCCTACTCGGTCTAGCAATTTTAGTGCTTTTTCTCGTGATTCATCTTTTGTCTCATTATGAACCCATATTGGTGCTAAAGTTAGATTATCAACAATGCTTAAGTGTGGAAATAAGTTGAAGTGCTGGAAAACCATAGAAACTTCACTTCGAATATTTCTAATTTTTTGTGCATCATCTGTAAGTTCTATACCATCTACTAATATCCCACCTTCTTGAAACTTTTCAAGAAAATTTATACACCTGATTAATGTTGACTTTCCACTTCCAGATGGGCCACAGACAACTATTATTTCACCCTCTTTAACATTTAAATTTATATTTTTAAGAGCATGGAAGTCTCCATACCATTTGTTTAATTCACTTATTTCTATTATATTATTTTCCATATTACTTTCTTTTTCCATCTTTATAACCTTTTTAATTTGTATTTTCAGTATTAAATCTGATTTCTAATTTTTTTGAGTATCGTGACATTGAATATAGAAACACCCACATTACCATTGTAACAAATACGAAGCCTTCAGTTTCTCTTCCTAGCCAATAAGGGTCGTTACTTGTCATATTAACCATAGCTAGCATATCCATTAGCCCGATAATAAGCACTAATGTTGTATCTTTAAAGAGTGAAATTGAAGATCCTACTATATTTGGAATCGAAATTTTTAGCGCTTGAGGCAGGATAATTAATGCATTTTTTTGTAAATAACTTAACCCAATAGCGTCAGCTGCTTCATACTGTCCTCTTGGGATTGCTTGTAGCCCCCCTCTTACAACTTCAGCGAAATAAGCTGCCTGGAATAGTGCAATACCAATTAAAGCCCTTAAAAGTTTATCAAAGTTATTACCAGACTCAAGAAATAGAGGAAGAACAAAAGAAGCCATAAATAGGATTGTTATAAGGGGTACTGCACGAATAAATTCAATAAAAGCGGTACTAAATAACCTAATTATTGTGAGATTAGACTGCCTACCGAGAGCCAGTAGGACTCCTATTGGAAAAGAAATAATAATACCTACAGACGCGATTATAAGCGTTAGAAGTAGACCTCCCCATTGATGTGTTTCAACAATCGGAAGTAACCCAAAACCACCTGCAATAAGAATAAAGGAGACAATAGGGTATATAACAATCATGGATAGTATGACTTTGTTTTTGTACTTATAGTTGCGAACAAGGCGTATAACAATAAATAGGAGAGCAGTTAGACCGAAAACTATGTTTGGCCTCCAGGACTCTTCGCGAGGATAAAAGCCATAAATATACATATACATTTTTTCATAAATATATGGCCAACATGCTGCTTCACGTCCGCAATTCTTATTATCTGCCATTGTTTCACTAAATTTGATATCCAGTCCAAAAATATTGATGGTACCAAAATTAAAGTTGGCGCTAAATACCATCCAGTCCAACAATGGGGGAAGTAGTAAATATAGCAAATATAATGAAAATACAGTCAGAACAGTGTTAGTCCACGATGAGAAGAGATTTGTTCTAAGCCATAGAACAGCCCCAATTTGAGATATTGGAGGTTTTCTAGTTGATTGTTGTTCGTTTACTGCCATGATTATCGTCCCTGTATAGCCATTTTTTTATTGACATAATTTAGTAGTAACGAGATAAATAACGAGATTACTAGGTAAACCAACATTGCCATACCAAGTATTTCAACCGCCTGCCCTACTTGGTTCAGTACTGTTCCTCCAAAAGAACTCATTAGTTCAGGGTAACCAATAGCAGTTGCTAATGAAGAGTTTTTAGTTAAATTTAGATATTGGTTGATAGTTGGAGGTATTGCAACTCTTAAGGCTTGAGGTAATATAATCAATTTAAGTGATTGCGTTTGTGTTAACCCGATTGCCGCCGCTGCCTCTTTTTGCCCTTTATCGACTGCCTCAATGCCAGATCTAATGGCTTCTGCTATATAGGTAGCCGTATAAACGCTAAGTGCAAAGGTAAGCGCTAAAAATTCAGGAACAACAGACATGCCACCTTTTAGGTTAAATTTTCCTAAAACAGCTAGGTCGAAAGAGAGTGGAGAGCCAAGCAGTAAAAACAAGATTAACGGCAACCCTAGAATAAGTGAGGTAGAGTATCCGAATGTCCGAGTATATACACCAGTTGCATCATGTTTTTTATTGAAGTAGCGTTTCATAAAAACGGTCAAAATAACACCGATTACAAAAGCAATAAACACAAATATAAAGCCATCTTCCACAATGGGTTTTGGTAAATAGAGGCCACGCTGATTTAGAAAGATGATATCAAAAAAGGAGAAGCTCTTTTTTGGGTGTGGGAATATATTAATAAAGATGTTGTACCAGAATAATATTTGAAGCAATATAGGAATATTTCTAAAGAGTTCTATATAGCCTGCTGCTAATTTAGATACAAGGTAGTTACTTGAAAGCCTTGCTATACCAATAAATAGACCAATTAAAGTTGAAAGGATTATGCCTACAAAAGCAACAATTAAAGTGTTTATAAGGCCAACGTAAAAAACATCTATATTTGGAGATTCGGGTGTGTATTCAACTACATAATTACCAAGAAAGGGAAGGATATCAAATCCTGCTCTATTCTTTAGAAAAGAAAAACCAGTATGAATTCCTCGTGCTTCAATATTATCAAAGAGGTTCCCTATAATCGCATAGAAGAAGCCTATAACCAATAAAAGTGTAGCAACCTGAAAGAAAAATGCTCTCGCCTCATTGTTATACAATAAATCACGAAAGTTTAGTCCTCTATGTTGAGATTTGCCTAATGAGTCGAGGATTACCTGCTTCATATCATCTTAAAAAATAAAATACAAATTGTATACAAAAAATAAGGCAATTAACTTAAATTTAGAACTAAAAAAACCAGCCCACTATAAGTATAGCAGGCTGGTTAAAAGTTAACTAGATAATTGTTTATCTAAATGGAGGCGAATAAAGAATACCGCCTTGTGTCCATAATGCGTTAACA
>CAZSHL010000023.1:0-14648 GCA_964606585.1 uncultured Piscirickettsiaceae bacterium | reverse complement strand
TTGAACAAGTCAAAATACACACGACAAGGTTCATCGTGATCAATATGTTCATGGTCAGCCAATAATTTTTCAACCTTTTCAATAATACTTTGCATTTGTGCAATATCTTCATAACGGATACCGATAATTGCGCGAATTTCACGGTTTGTCATTCTGGAGGGTGTTTCGATAGGTATGGTTGCAAACATACCATTTGGGACATAGATAGGGTTTTTATTGAAAGTTCTAATGCGTGTCATGCGCCATCCTATTTTCTCTACAACACCTTCAATGCTTTTATCTGTTGTTCGAATCCAATCGCCGGTAGAAAATGGCTTGTCCATCTGGATCATTAACCCACCAAAAATATTGGCAAGCATGTCTTTAGCAGCAAATCCTACAACGATACCACCAACCCCACCAAGAGTTAGTATGGATGAAACTGAGTATCCAAAGTACTGTGCAACGCCAAGGATAATTGCAAAAACAAAAATTATTTTTATAAGTCTTGTGAATAATCTAATCGAATCTTTGTCAACACTACCTTCTTTTTCCAGCATAAATTTTTCAATACCAGAAATAAGTCTTAGTATTCCCCAAGCCAAAATAAAAATTGGAGCGATATCAATATATTGAACAATCTCACCAAGTAACTGAAAATTGGCTTTGAGTTGATGCATTGAAAAATACATCCAGCCATACCAAATAAGGACTTTTAAGGGGGAAGATAGGGATTCAATGAAGTAGTCATCTATCTTTGTCCTGGTTGAACCTGTATGCCTCGATATTTTATTAAACAAAAAGACAAGTCCAAAATGTACAACAATTGCCACGACAAAAAGAATTCCTGTCATTTGAACTGGAGTTATATTGTGGATAAATTCATTCATTAAGATATTTTAACGGATTAATTGCATCGGAGTATTTTTTCATTTCGAAATAGAAGGGTTTCGTGCCTGTTTTAGCAATCAACTCCCCCTTTTCTACGCGATCACCTTCTCGTACAAAGTACTCTTTGTTTTGAGTATAAGTGCTATAGAAACCGAAAGCATGTTTAATAATAATCATCTTACCTAGGCTTTTTAATTTATCACCACTATAGACAACTGTTCCGGCTCTAATCGCATAGACATTTTGGTTAGCTTGGGTATCAAAAGTAATACCTAAATGTTTATCTTGTTCAGAAAAATTTTTCAATATTTCAGCTTCAACCGGATTAGACCAACTTTTAGTAGAAGATGAAACTTGTGTTTCATTTTTGGATAGGTCTAGGTTAGATATATTAGATGACTTATCAACTACAACAACTTGCCCAGGGTCATTTGTAAGGCAACCAGACAAAATTAGACACAAAAGTATAATTAAATTCCTAGTTTGCATGCCATATTCCAAGTATTACTAAAAAGATTAGTAAGTAACCTAACCTATCAACGTATTTATTTAACCATGCATCAGCCCGTTTTCCAAATTTTATTACTAGAAAAGCAATCAACAAATATCTTGCACTACGAGCTATTAAAGACAATAAAACGAAAGGAAGTAGTGGCATAGATAACATGCCGGCGCCAATGGTAAAGATTTTGTAGGGAACTGGGCTAAATCCTGCGATTAGGATAATCCAAACATCGTAATTATCAAACCAATCTTCAGCTGTTTTAAGTGAGGATAGTTGATTTATTTTTTCTAGAAATGGTGTAACTAAATCAAGAGCATAAATACCTATATAGAAACCAACAATAGCCCCTATAACTGAACTGATTGTGCAAAAGAAAGCAAAAAAATACGCTTTATTTATATTCTTAAGAGACATAGATGCTAGCAAGAAATCTTGAACTGGATATGGAAATATAAATGATTCTAAGAAACTTATCGTGCCTAGCCAGATAATAGCATAACGACTTGAAGACCATTCAAGTACTTTATTGTATAGAACATTAAAAGGTCTCATTTTAGAGATAAAGACTTATTACTTATTATTTAGCATTGGAAAACCTAAACTTTCCCTTGATTTAAGATAGGCTTGTGCCACCTTTTGACTCATCGACCTTACTCTACGAATAAATCTAGCACGATCAGTAACACTTATAGCATGCCTTGCATCTAAAAGATTAAACAGATGAGAGGCTTTCATTGTTTGTTCATATGCTGGGTACGGCAATTCCTTGTCAATTAATGTAGCGTTCATGGATTCGGCTTCGTCAAATTGTCTAAACAGAACTTCAGTATCGGCAATTTCAAAATTGTATTTCGATTGTTCGACTTCGTTTTGATGGAACACATCCCCGTAGGTTAACCCCTCCGTATTCCATTTAAGATTAAAAACACTATCTACTCCTTGGAGATACATCGCCAACCTTTCCAGGCCATAGGTTAGTTCTCCTGAGATTGGTTTACATGGCAAGCCACCAACTTGTTGAAAATAAGTGAACTGACTGATCTCCATGCCATTAAGCCAAACCTCCCAGCCAAGCCCCCAAGCACCTAAAGTTGGGGATTCCCAATTATCTTCTACGAAACGCACATCATGCATTTTTAGGTCAATTCCAATTGCGCTAAGTGACTCTAGATATATATCCTGAAAATCGCTAGGTGATGGTTTTAGTAGAACCTGGAATTGATAATAATGCTGCAATCGATTTGGATTTTCTCCATAACGACCATCGGTTGGACGACGAGAAGGCTGGACATAAGATACCTTCCATGGTTCTGGACCTATCGCTCGCAGAAATGTGGCAGTATGAAAAGTACCAGCCCCCACTTCCATATCAAAGGGTTGAAGAATGGCACAACCCTTAGAACTCCAATAATCCAGTAATTTTAGAATCAAATTTTGGAAAGATTTAGTAGTATCTAATTCTGATAAGGACATGAAAGTAGATGAAAAAATAATAAAAATTTTACCGGATTGGTCATTATAGATTGGTCTTTTACTTGCATATAATCTTAACCTTTATATTGGTAATGAATCTAGAGGCCAAAAATATAGTAACGCAGGAATACTTACCAAGACTATAAGTATTTCAAGAGGCAGTCCGAGCTTCCAGTAATCTCCAAAGCGATAACCACCTGGCCCCATTACAAGGGTATTATTTTGATGTCCGATAGGTGTCAAAAATGCGCAAGATGCTCCAATAGCTACTGCCATCAAAAAAGTGTCAGGATTAACGCTCAATGTTTTTGCGATTTCAACACTAATCGGCGCTGCTACAAGTACCGTGGCAACGTTGTTCAGAACTGCACTCAATAAAATTGTGATAATTAACATAAGTGTTAGGATGATCGTTGCTGATGAGCCATATGATAGATTAATGAGAACATTGGACAACGTCTCAGCACCACCACTACTTTGTAAAGCCTCGCCAATAGGAATCATAGCTCCTAAAAGTACTATCACAGGCCAGTTGATTGAGCGATAAATTTCAATTTTGGGGATAACGTTAGAGGCAATATAGAAAATAACGACCAAAGAGAGCGCAACTGAAAGATTTATATAACCTAGACTTGAAGCGATAATTGCAATTAAGAATGATGTTATAGCAAGTGACGCTTTTCTGCGTTGAGGAATTTTTAAGTCACGTTTTTCAAGGGCAAGACACTCCATCCATTTAACTGCGCTTTCAAGGTGTTCGCTATCCCCATGAAGAAGTAAAACATCTCCTGCTTCAATTTTGGTATTTCTAACCTGATGGATAATTGATCTTCCTGCCCTTGAAATGCCTAAAAGAGATATCTGTCTAAGTTTTAGAAGGCTTAGTTGCTTTGCTGTTCTACCAATGGTTCTAGAAAAAGGTGGTACAACCACTTCGTTAAGAGAGGTATGCTTGAATTCAAAGTCTGATTCAGAATCACTAATGTAGTGTGTTTTTGTTTGCTTCATGAATTTATCTATACCCTGTACTGATCCCTCGAGTATCAGTAGATCGTTTTTATGAAAAATGAAATTACGAATAAAACCTTCACCTTCAAGTCTCTCGTTATCTCTAATCAGACCAAGAATTGCAACATCAACACCTTCACATATTTCATCTAAATGTGATAAATAATTTCCAATAATAGGAGAATCATCTGTAACAAGTACATTAGAGACGTACTCTCTTACTTCATCACTAGATTGGTTAGACTCCAGATCATTACTTTGTGGCATCAATCGCCATCCAAAAAGTGAGATAAAGATTACTCCTGAAGTGGCAACAATTAATCCAACTGCAGTAAAGTCGAACATAGAATATGAGGAGCCAAGAACATCTTCTCTATAGGTAGCAATAACAACATTTGAGGCAGTTCCAATCATAGTGACCATACCACCTAAAATTGATGTAAATGCTAATGCCATGAGAGTTGCAGAAGGTTTTCTCTTAGCTTTCTTGTTTAACTGTGTATCCGCAGGCATCAAGATTGCCAGAGCAGCTACATTGTTAACTATGCTTGATAGTGTAGCAGAGATACCACCCATCAATGCTATATGAGTTTTAATTCCACCAGTAAGGTTTGAAAGGCTAGAGCTAATTATTTCAACAGCTCCAGAGCGAACTAGACCTCTACTAATTATAAGTACAAGCGCAATAATCACTACAGCCGGGTGACCAAAACCTGAAAAGATATTTTGTGTGGGAATGACACCAACAAGAGCACCGGCAATGAGCGCGATAAAGGCTACAAGATCATATCTAATCCTACCCCAGATAAATAAAATTAAGGTGGCAGTTATTAGTAAAAAAACGATCGATTGATCACTCATATTCTGAAATTGACCTCGCCTTTTGTTTACTGGTTAATTATATAGAATTAAACAATTAAACTACAACAAGAATATCCACAAATCCAAACATAAACACTTAAGATTCGAATGTATTAAATTAATACTTGTAAGTTTCTGGTTTATAGGGACCCTCTATTGGCGTATTAATATATTCGGCCTGTGCGTCAGTCATCTTTGTTAGAACACCGCCAAATCCACTCACCATTCCTGCAGCAACTTCTTCATCAAGTTTTTTCGGCAAAACCTTAACGTTCAAGTTGGCTAACTTATCTTCTTTGTTTAAATTGGCAAATTTTTGTTTAAACAAAAATATTTGAGCTAAAACTTGATTTGCAAAAGATCCATCCATAACACGAGAAGGGTGTCCGGTGGCATTACCTAAATTGACCAAACGACCTTCAGATAAAAGAATTAAATAATTATTCTTGTCAGTTGACCTGTAGATTCTATGAACCTGGGGCTTAACTTCATCCCACTGCCAATTATCTCGCATATATTGGGTTTCAATTTCGTTATCAAAGTGGCCAATGTTACATACTACTGAGCCAGATTTAAGTGACTTTAGCATAGCTGCATCGCAGACATTGATATTCCCGGTAGCTGTTACTACCAAATCAGTTGTAGATAATAATTCTTCATTAATAGCTTCTTTTGAGCCAGCATTAATACCATTTTTGTATGGTGAAACCAATTCAAATCCATCCATGCATGCTTGCATTGCGCAGATAGGATCAATTTCGCTAACTTTTACAATCATTCCCTCCTGGCGCAAAGATTGTGCTGATCCTTTACCTACATCACCGTAACCAATTACTAGTGCTTTTTTTCCGGCCATTAGAATATCCGTACCGCGTTTAATAGCGTCATTTAGAGAATGTCTGCAGCCATATTTATTGTCATTCTTTGATTTTGTAACTGAATCATTGACGTTAATTGCAGGAACCTTTAGTTCGCCAGCGTTTAACATCTCCAACAAGCGATGAACGCCAGTTGTTGTCTCTTCACTGATTCCATGAATATTGTTAAGCATTGCCGGATATTTTTCATGAAGCATTTGCGTCAAATCTCCACCATCATCAAGAATCATATTTGCATCCCATGGTTTACCATTATGAAGAATAGTTTGTTCTATACACCAAAAAAACTCGTCTTCAGTTTCACCCTTCCAGGCAAATACCGGAATATCTTGTGCTACCATTGCAGCGGCTGCATGGTCTTGGGTCGAAAAAATGTTACAAGACGACCAACGAATCTGTGCACCAAGGGTAATAAGAGTTTCCATAAGGACGGCAGTTTGAATAGTCATATGAATGCAGCCAAGTATTTTTGCATCCTGTAATGGTTTTTTATCACGATACTTAGCGCGAAGCGCCATTAAAGCAGGCATTTCAGACTCTGCCAGTTCAATTTCTTTGCGACCATAGCTAGCTAAGCTAATATCGGCAATCTTGTAATCGTTATTATCTATAGTTGAATTGCTCATTATCTTTCCTTTAAATTGAAAAAAATGAGCGTCGTTTTGATTGCCAAGCCTGTTAGGTATACCTAATGCAACGCTCCTTGGCAAGATTGAAATTATACCAAATTATTCTTTAAATTCTACTTTAGAAGATGCGCGCGATCTGTTTTTTCCCAAGTAATTGAATCCTCAGTTCTTCCAAAATGACCATAACTAGCTGTTTGCTGATAGATAGGTCGTTTGAGATTTAACATTTTAATTAATCCTTTTGGGCGTAAATCGAAATGTTGTCGTATCAACTTAACTATTTCTTGGTTTGAAATCTTTCCAGTTTCAAAGGTATCAACGCTAATACTGGTTGGTTCTGCAACGCCAATTGCATAAGAAACTTGTATCTCGCAACGGTCTGCTAGTCCTGCAGCTACAATATTTTTTGCAACGTAACGTGTTGCATAGGCAGCACTTCTATCTACTTTTGAAGGATCTTTTCCAGAAAAAGCTCCACCACCATGTCGAGCCATACCACCATAGGTATCCACAATAATCTTTCTGCCTGTTAATCCGGCATCACCAACAGGTCCGCCAATTTCAAACTTACCAGTTGGATTAATGTGAAATTGTGTATTCTTTGTTAACCATTTTTCAGGTAATATCGGTTTAATTATTTCTTCAGTAACTGCCTTTCTAAGGTCTGAAAGTTTAACATCATTGTCATGCTGAGTAGAAAGTACTACAGCGTCTATACCAATAATTTCGTTACCATCGTAATTGCAAGAGACTTGTGATTTTGCATCAGGCCTTAGCCATGAGATAGATCCATTTAATAGTAATTCAGCTTGACGTCTAACAAGTTGATGAGCCAGCATAATTGGTGCCGGCATAAGTTCTTCTGTAGAATTTTCTGCATAACCAAACATTAGACCCTGATCTCCAGCTCCTTGTTCACGATTTTCACTCTCATCAACACCTTGAGCGATATCTTGTGACTGCTCACCAAGTAAATTTATAATGGAACACGTGTTTCCGTTGAAGCCATATTCCTCTTTGTTATAACCTATATCTAGAATTGTCTTACGAACAACATCTTTATAATCGATGTTAGCGTCAGTAGTTATCTCTCCAGCCAGAATTACTTGGTTATCTTTAACCAGTGTTTCAACAGCAACCCTTGAGTTTTTATCTTGCGAAAGTGCAGCATCAAGAACAGCATCAGAGATTTGGTCACAAACCTTGTCTGGGTGACCAGCGGAAACAGATTCAGAAGTAAATATCATGGCAATTAATCCTTTAAATTCAATAAAACCAAAAAAATAAACCGGGTTTTATAGGAAAAACGCCAGCTTTAGCTTGTTTTAGTCGCTATCATTCGACAACGCTAGCAATCGGAACAAATCAGCGTCAAAGTATTATAACTTCTATTTTATAAAAAGTAAAAGTTAATCTAGGCTAATTTTTAATGCTATAGAACTAATAAATGGTGAGGTCATTAAGCTCATTAATAAGATAGTAGCTAAAAAGTAGAGTTGACCACTAATAGAGAGCTCAAATTGTGTTTGTGATACAGCGCTTGTTGCAAAAATCAAAATAGGTATGTATAGCGGCAGAATTAATAAGGATAACAACATTCCAGAGTTTTTTATCCCTACAATCAGTGATGCTCCTATAGTCCCAATTAGACTCAAACTTGGTGTGGCCAATAAAAGAGTCAGTATTAATACATAAATACTGTCAATATCCATGAAAAGCATAACACCTATCAGAGGAGAGAGTAATATTATTGGTAGACCAGTTAGCAGCCAGTGAGCTGTTATTTTTGCCAATAAAATTAGGGGTAATGAGTGCGAAGAAATAACTATCTGCTCAAGAACTCCATTTTCATAATCATAATGAAAGAGGGCGTTAAGTGAAAGTAAAACTGAGAGCATACATGCTACCCATACAATTCCTGGGCCAATATTTGTTAGCGTGTGCGATTCAGGACTAATTGCCAAGGGAAATAATGAAATTGATACTATAAAAAAAAGTAAAGGGTTAAGAAAACTAGAAGGCTTTCTTAAAGCCATTTTTAAGTCTCTTTTTAATGTAGCTATGTAAATGCTCACAACTCAAGTACCCTTGGATTAGGTAATTTTGTATCTTGGTGTGATGTAAAGATACAAATTCCATCACTTTCACAATGTTTCATTATTTGTTTTTCGAGTGATTTAATTCCTGCTGTATCAAGAGCTGTGAAAGGTTCGTCAAGTAGCCAAATCTTAGATTGAGTTGTGTATAGAGTCGCTAAAACTACCCTTCTTTTTTGACCAGCGGATAAATTACCCGTGTATTCTTTTTCAAAACCCTTTAATCCAACTTTGGAAAGTGCTTCATTATAGAGGTTGGTATTATTACCATTTAGTTGTAATAGGTAGTCTAGATTTTCTTGACAATATAACTCTGAACTGAGAGCGGGAAGGTGGCCAAGATAAAATATGTTTTTCTGATATTCTGTTGAACCAACTGAATTTTTATTGAAATATATATTTCCAGATTCACTAGTGCTAATTCCAGCAAGTATTTTTAGTAGTGAAGTTTTTCCAGAGCCATTTGAGCCAGAAACTCTCAGAATATCTCCTGAATTTAACACAAAAGATATCTCTTCAAAGAGATTATTGTAACCCTTTTGACAACTTAAATTATTAACCGTTAATGTAGACATAAATTTATTTTAGTGTTTATTTACATTAAGAGAAAAAAGATAATTAAGGCTAGTTTGGTGAAAAATTATATTAATAATAATTTCGTTATTGATTATTTATTAGTTTATCTAAACTACTATCATCAATCTCCGCTAGGAAGTCTTCAGAAAAAATTAATGTCAAACGGTAATTCTCTATTATTTCACCATCCAATGTCGAGTGGTGAATGTAATCCCACTGATCCTGGTGGAATGGATCATTTATGCTTGGGGTTCCAATTAAATTTACTACTTCATTCTTAGTCATGCCAATTCTTAATTTTTTGACCATATCAATTTCAAGGACAGAGCCCTCAGTAATAGTTGTTTTGTATAAATCAATTTCCGGCATTGAAAAATCAAACCAACTAGGCATTTTAATTTCAGGTAGTTTTGGTATTTTTGTTACACTATCAGAACAACCAGTTAATAGTGATAAAAAGATTGTAATTAAAGTTAATTGTTTCATGTATTAATATACGACTAAAATAATATGTGAATTTTACCTTAAGGATTTTTTCATGGATGCTGAAGATTTAAAAACCGCTGGCCTCAAAGTTACTCTGCCAAGGCTTAAGATATTAGAGATTCTAGAGGTTTCAACAAATCATCACCTTAGTGCTGAAGATGTCTATAGAACCCTTATTGAACAAAATGAAGAAATAGGTATTGCAACAATATATCGAGTATTATCTCAATTCGAAGAGTCTGGTATTGTTCAAAAATTAAATTTTGAAAATAATCAAGCTGTATATGAGTTATGCGGACAAGACCACCATGACCATCTTGTTTGTGACAAATGTAATACAATAATTGAATTTCAAGATGATGTAATCGAAGAGCATCAGCTCCAAATTGCAAAAAAATATGGTTTTCAACTTACCGATCACTCGCTTTATCTTTATGGTCTTTGTAGTAATTGTAGAGGCGACTGATAATTTATAATCACTAAATTTTTTATTGTGGAAGACTTTATTTCTAGGGCGTTAATATCATCTCTGGCCGTCGCAATAATTGCTGGGTCATTAGGATGTTTTGTGATTTGGAAACGTCTATCTTACTTTTCTGATTCAATTTCACATAGCGCCCTTTTAGGTGTAGGACTGGGGATTATTAGTGGTCTAGGTATAAATTTTGGACTAATCATTGTGGGAATTATTTTTGCAGTCTTAGTGGTTTTTTTGCAGAATAGAGGCATGCTTTCGAATGATGCAATATTAGGTATTTTTTCTCATATAGCTCTCTCAATTGGCATTGTTGTACTCGGTTTTGTTGGTGACCCAAATACTGATTATTTTGCTTATCTATTTGGAGATATTCTATCAATTACTGTTAGTGATATATATTGGATCTTTGTTGTTTTGGCAATTGTTTTGGTTTTACTATTTATTTATTGGAAGAAATTACTGCTTTTAACTCTAAATGAGGAATTGGCAACTGCTGAAGGTTTGAATAAAATTTTCTATGAATTATTGTTTATGTTTTTAATTGCTCTAGCTGTTACAGTTTCAGTTCGTATAGTTGGCGTGTTACTGATTACTTCCTTGCTTATAATACCTCCAGCTATTGCTAGGGTTTTTTCTAGATCACCTTTAAGTATGATTTTTGGTTCAATAGTTGTTTCTGTTATAACTGTAATAATTGGCCTATATGCATCGATTGGTTTTGACATCGCAACAGGTCCAGCCATAGTTATTACTCTGGGTTTTTTCTTTATTTTTTCTCAATTAATGCCGAAAACCCAGTAGTTAAAGTGAATCACTGAGTTCAGTTAGCTGACTTGTTTGATACTCAACAATTAATGGTTCAATTATTGAATCAAGTTCACCTTCCATAATTTCATTTAATTTATAGAGCGTTAAATTGATACGATGGTCTGTAATTCTTCCTTGTGGATAATTATAGGTACGAATCCTTTGAGAGCGATCCCCACTACCAACAAGTTCTTTACGATATGAGGCTTGCTGTTGTTGTTGTTCTCTTTGTTGAGAGTCAAGAATTCTTGAAGCTAATACTGAAAGTGCTTGCGCTTTATTTTTGTGTTGTGATCGCCCATCTTGGCATTCCACAACAGTTCCTGAAGGGATATGTGTAACCCTAACTGCTGAATCAGTTTTGTTGACGTGTTGGCCTCCAGCACCAGAAGCCCTGAATGTATCAATTCTTACATCATTCATATCAATATTTACTTCTTCAATATTTACAACTTCTGGCAACACAGCCACAGTGCACGCTGAAGTATGAACGCGACCTTGTGATTCTGTCTCAGGAACCCTCTGGACTCGATGAGCTCCAGACTCAAACTTAAGTTTTGAATAGACATTGGTTCCACTTATTCGGGCAATAATTTCTTTAAACCCTCCATGTTCGCCTGGATTTGAACTCAACACTTCTATTTTCCATTTATACTTTTCTATAAAACGAGCGTACATCCTATAAATGTCACCAGAAAATATGCTTGCTTCATCGCCGCCAGTTCCTGCGCGGATTTCAATAATAATATCACGTGAATCATTTGGATCTTTTGGTAAGAGAGATTTTTTAATTTCTAATTCTATTTCTTCTAATTTTTTTTTGCCCAAATTAATTTCTTCCTCTGCCAACTTTTTTAAATCTTGGTCACTATCATCAAGCATTTTTTCTGCAGATGAAATTTCGCTTTGAATTGATAAAAATTTTGAATATAGAGATTCAATTGGACTCAACTGAGCATGCTCAATCGAGAGCTCTCGATATTGATTTTGATTTGATGAAATTTTTTGGTCAGAAAGTAGTACATTTATTTCTTCTAGACGCATTGACAGTTGATCAAGTTTTGCAAGTATAGAATCGTTCATGAATTACTTAAATTAATAGTTTTTTTGGTTACTTTTGGAACGCAAGCCTTGCATTGATCTAAGTTTATATTTGGGGTTTTTTTAATATTTTGAAATGGAGCATGCAACAATTTATTTGTTAACTGGTCCGCCAACTCCTTTACTACTTCATCAGCGTTAACACCGGAGTCTAATTTCTTCATAGCACTTGTTACAGCTTCACTCTTTAGTTCACTGGCTTGCTTGTTATAGTTTTTTATTATCGTTTCATTAGGCAAACTATTTAACCAAGATCTAAATTCTACATTTTCCTCTTCAATTATTTTTTCAGCAAAAATTTTCTCTTCCTTTCTGCTTTCTATATTATTTTCGATAACCTGTTCCAGATCGTCAACAGTATAGAGAAAAATATCTTCTAGCTGTTCAGATTCGGGTTCAATGTCTCTAGGAATAGCTAAATCAATCAGCAACATTGGTTGATGTTTTCTCTGTACAAGAGCAGTTTCAATAAGGCCTTTACCAATAATGGGTATAGGCGCTGCAGTTGAAGATATAACAATATCTGCTAGGTGAAGATATTCGGATAATTGTTTTAGATTAATAGCCTCAGCATCAAATTTAATTGCTACATCGTGTGTCTTTTCAAGAGTTCGATTAGCGATAATCATTCGTTTAACCCCTTTTTCATGAAGGTGTTGAGCACTCAACTCAATCATCTCACCTGATCCAACTAACAGTACAGTTTGATTAGCTAAATTTGTAAAAATTTTTTCACTTAACTTGACAGCACAATATGCTACCGATATTGGTGATGCGCCTATTTTGGTTTCTGATCTGACTTTTTTTGCTGTTGCAAAAGCATGCTGGAATAGTTTTTCCAAGGTTTTATCTAAGGCCTTATGTTTTTTGGAAAAATGATAAGCATCTTTGAGTTGACCAAAAATCTGAGGTTCTCCCAGCACAAGAGAGTCTAACCCGGAAGCCACATTGCATAAATGAGCAATAGCATCATCGTTCTCAAAATAGTTAATATATTGCAATAATGTAGTAGGTTCGATACCATGAATTGTTGCTAAAAATTGCGTAAGAATTTCACGACTATTTTCTATTTCACAATTTATATATATTTCTGATCGATTACATGTAGAAAATATAACACAGGATTTAATACCTGGCATTAGCTTTAAAGTCTCAATGGCAGGCAAAAGCTCGTTTTGAGTAAAAGCAACTTTTTCTCTTATTTCTACTGAAGCTATTTGATGATTAACGCTAAGCGCTGCAATATGTGACATGCAATAAATAGATAATTAATTTAAGCACCATATTATACAGTGACAAGCAACTTTTAACCTAATGTTGAGACCATATCAAATTTATGTTTGGATGTTAACTACTCATTACTAATCTATATATAAAAATCATTCAATCTACATTTAAATCTTCCACTATTGGTCTAAAATAAAGTGCATCACATAAACAACAGTTTATTATATGATTGAAGAAGACCGCCTGATTAGTGGCGAAAATCAAAGTAATGAGGATTTGAAAATTTCTTCAGTCAGACCGACCTCCTTTAGAGAATATATAGGACAAGAAGATGTTAAACATCAAATGTCATTGTTTATTGATGCTGCCAAGTCGCGAAAAGATGTTTTAGATCATTGTTTAATTTATGGACCACCTGGACTTGGTAAAACTACACTTGCCAATGTTATTGCCAATCAAATGGGTGCAGGTTTGAGACAAACATCCGGCCCTGTTCTTGAACGTTCTGGTGATCTTGCTGCTATTCTCACGAAACTTGAGCCCTATGATATTTTGTTTATTGATGAAATTCATCGCCTCAACCCAGTAGTTGAGGAAATTCTTTATCCCGCACTTGAGGAATTCAATTTGGATATACTTGTTGGCGAGGGGGTTGCTGCACACTCTGTAAAATTGGATTTACCACCATTTACATTAATTGGCGCAACAACCCGAGCAGGTATGTTGACTTCGCCTTTGAGAGATAGATTTGGTATAGTTCAAAGACTTGCATTCTACCAAGTTAATGATTTACAAAAAATCGTTGAGCGTTCAGCTAGCATTCTTGAAATAGAAATAGAAAAGAAAGGCGCCAAAGAGATAGCCAAACGCTCAAGAGGTACCCCTAGGATTGCTAATAGACTTCTTCGTCGAGTAAGGGATTTTGCCGATGTTAAGAATAATAGTGTAATTAATGAAAGCATTGCCCAAGATGCACTGGACACTTTAAAAGTTGATAGTGTAGGTCTTGAGCAACTTGATAGAGACTATTTAAATTTAATCATTAATAAGTTTTCTGCTGGTCCTGTCGGACTTGATACACTTTCTACTGCGCTAGGTGAAGAACGATTAACTTTAGAAGATATGGTTGAGCCTTTTCTTCTACAACAAGGCTTTATTATGCGCACCCCTCGGGGACGCACGGCAACAGATCTTGCCTTTTCTCACCTTGGAATTGTTCGGCATCATAAAACACAAGATTTATATGGTAAATGAATAAGATAGATGTAAGAGTATATTATGAGGATACTGATGCTGGTGGTGTTGTTTATTATGCGAATTATTTAAAATATATTGAGCGAGGTCGTACTGAATTTTTACGAGCATTGGGATTTAATCAAGATAAATTAATTGCTCAAAATAATGTTATATTTATCGTCCGTTCTATTGAGGCTAATTATTTATCTCCTGCATTTTTTAATGATTTAATTGAGGTTAGTACAGATATTCATAAAGTGGGCCACGCTAGCTTAGTTTTTTCTCAGAAAATAATGAATATGGAGAAAAATACGGTATTATTTAATGCCAAAGTTAAGGTTGTTTCTGTCCTTAATAATAACTTTAAGCCTTGTGGTCATCCACCGGCTATCTTGGAGAAACTAAATGGAAGAAAAT
>CAZSHL010000022.1:0-15067 GCA_964606585.1 uncultured Piscirickettsiaceae bacterium | reverse complement strand
ACCATCGGATTAAAAGTCCGGTGCTCTACCAACTGAGCTAACGACCCTAAAAAAACGAGAAATTATACTGAACAAGTTTCTAATAATCAATCGATAATAGACCATTATTTATAGAATTTTTGAGACGTTTTCCGGGTTTGAAAAATGGCACAAATTTTTCCTTTACTTGAGTTTTTTCACCAGTCTTTGGGTTAATACCAATTCTACTATTTCGGTGTCTTTTGTAAAAACCACCAAAACCACGAATCTCAACTCCTTCTCCAGAAAAAATCGCTGCACTCAAGTTATCAATTATTGTATCAATAGAGTTCTTTGAGTCTATACGTGATAAATTGAATTTATTTGAGAATATTTCAATTAGATCTGTTTTTTTCATATATTTTAGGCTTGAAGTCTTGTTTGCTTTATTTATCTTTTGCTTCTTTTAATAAGTCACCCAGTTTAGAATTTTTAGCAGTAGAAGATTGATTATTGTATTCTTTCATCGCCTCTTTCTCTTGAACTGAATCTTTAGCCTTAATACTAAGCGATATTTTTCTAGACCTTCTGTCAAGTTGAATTATTACAGTTTCAATTTCTTCACCTTTTTTAAGTATAGAAGATGCATCTTCGATTCTTTCTTGCGATATTTCAGAAACCTTCAAATACCCTGTTACATCCTCAGCAAGATTGACAACAGCACCTTTCGCATCAACCTCTGCTATCGTTCCTTTAACTATCGAATTTTTACTATTTTTTGATACATATTTTGAAAAATCATCTTCAATAAGTTGTTTGATACCCAAAGAAATACGTTCTTTCTCTGCATCAATATTAAGAATAACAACATCAAGTTCTTGCCCTTTTGAATATGATGAAACTATCTCATTAGCTGATAACTTTTGCCATGAAATATCAGCCAAATGTATCAATCCATCAATCCCCCCTGGGAGACCAACAAATAGTCCAAAGTCAGTGATTGATTTTATAGTGACATTTATCTTGTCGCCCTTGTTATGATTACTTTCGAAAGCTTCCCATGGGTTTTCTATTGCCTGTTTCATGCTGAGTGAAATTCTATGTTTAGACTCTTGAACATCAAGAACAACAACATCAACCTCTTGTCCTAGTTTTACAAACTTAGAAGGTCTAGTATTGGCATTTGTCCAGTCCATTTCACTCACATGAACGAGTCCTTCAACACCCTCTTCAATTCTTACAAATGCACCATAATCTGTGAGATTAGAGACTACACCCGAAACCTTTTTACCCATAGGTAAGCGTTCAGAAATATTTTCCCATGGACTAGAAGTTAATTGCTTAAGGCCAAGAGAAACTCTCATTTTTTCCGTATCGAAGCTAAGCACTTTAACCTTTATTTTTTCACCAATTGTCAGCTTTTCTGAAGGATGATTAACTCGTTGCCATGAAATATCAGTAATATGAAGTAAACCATCAACACCACCCAAATCAACAAAAGCACCATAATCAGCAAGATTCTTAATTACACCTTCAACCTCTTTGCCTTCCTCTAAAGTTTCAATAAGTGCCTCTCTATCAACAGAATTCACTTCTTGTATAACAGCTTTTCTCGAAATAACGATATTATTTCTAACATCATCCATTTTGATAACGATAGAATCGATTTCCTGCCCAATTAAGAATTCAAAATCTTTAACTGGTCTAACATCAACTAATGAGCCAGGCAAAAAAGCTTTAATTACTCCAATATCTACTGTTAAACCTCCTTTGACCGAACCTGTGACTATACCTTTAATAACTGATTTTGAATTCATTGCAGCTTCTAACTCTTGCCACATCTTTATGCGCTTGGCTTTTTCACGAGAAATTAATGTGTGCCCTAAACCATCATCAATTGACTCTAAAGCAACCTCAACAACATCTCCCTCTACAATTTCAACTTCACCATTAATATCTCTAAATTCACTTAAAGCAACAAAGCCCTCGGACTTTAAACCAACGTTAATAATCGCCTTTTCACGATTCATACTAACAACGGTACCCATTAATATTGAGCCAACTTTGACATTCTGCTCGATTTCGCTATTCTCAAATAGCTCAGAAAATAACTCTGACATAATTCTTTTGATTTTGACCGGTTATGATTAAGCTTTAACGGTTTTTGGCTTAATTCAAATCGGGTTAGTTAAAATTGGAAGTTTGACCGCTCAAACTTCGATAATCGCCATTACTTTTTTAATGACTTCATCGATTGTAAGATTTGTAGTATCTATAATCAATGCTTCCTTGGAAGGCCTAAGCGGAGAGTGAGTTCGATTTGCATCTCGCTCATCTCTTTTTCTTACTTTATCCAAAGTGTGCGAGATGTTACCAGCATTACCACTATCTTGCAACTGTTTTAATCTTCTTCTAGCCCTCTCTTCAGCATCAGCAGTTAGAAATACTTTATATGGAGCATAAGGAAAGACAACTGTCGCCATATCCCTTCCATCAGCAACCAAGCCAGGTGGCTTTAAAAACTGCCTTTGCTTTTTAAGTAAAACTTTTCTTAGTGGGGCGATTTTTGCATATTTTGAAGCTATAGTAGCAGTGTATTCAGTTCTCAATTCAGTTGAAACATCAACCTTATCTAGATAGACACTTAAAGGTGCATTTGTAGAATTTGACTTAAACTCTATGTTTAATTTTTCTGCAAGAACTAATAAATCATCAAGGTTTTCAGTCTTAATGCCATTATTAGTTGCTGCAAGTGCAAATGCTCTATAGATAGCTCCAGAATCTAACTGATGCCAATTAAGTTTATTAGCAACGATACTTGCCACAGTGCCTTTTCCTACGCCACTTGGTCCATCAAGAGTAAGAACTGGGATCATTATTCAGGTTTCATATGAGGAAAAAGCAAAACATCCCTGATAGAAAAGGAATTTGTAAAAAGCATTACAAGGCGATCAATACCTATCCCCTCTCCTGCAGTTGGTGGCATACCATACTCTAGAGCACGAATATAATCAGCATCATAGTGCATTGCTTCATCGTTTCCAGAATTCTTTTCATTAGCTTGTTCAATGAATCTTTGGGCTTGATCTTCTGGATCATTAAGTTCAGAAAAGCCGTTAGCTATTTCTTTTCCACCAACAAATAGTTCAAAACGATCAGTTACAAATGGGTCATTATCGTTACGTCTAGATAGAGGGGAAACTTCTGTTGGATAATGTGTGATGAAGGTGGGCTGAATTAATCTATCTTCAACAGTTTTTTCAAAAATTTCAATTTGAATTTTTCCTAAACCCCAGTGATCTTTAACTTGAATGCCTATTGTTTTTGCAATATTTTTAATATTCTCTAGAGACAAGTCTGAAGATTTCAAATTTGGATTATATTTTAATATAGAATCAAATACACTAAGTCGTTGAAAAGTTTTTGAAAAATCCAAATCATTTCCTTGATAATGTATCAAGCTTGATTTAAAAATATCATTTGCAATCCCTTTAAATAAATCTTCAGTAAGGTCCATGAGATCATGATAAGTTGCATATGCTTCATAGAACTCAATCATTGTAAATTCAGGATTGTGTTGCGTTGAAAGGCCTTCATTTCTAAAGTTCCTATTAATTTCAAATACTCGATCCATGCCACCAACAATGAGTCGCTTAAGATAAAGCTCTGGAGCAATACGTAGATACAAATCTATATCCAAGGCGTTATGATGTGTCACAAATGGCTTTGCAGCTGCACCTCCAGGAATAACTTGCATCATTGGAGTTTCAACCTCTAGATAATTATTTTGAATAAAATAATTACGAATATAAGCAACTATTTGAGAGCGTCGCCGAAACACCTCTCGAGAGTGTTCATTCATAATGAGATCAACATAGCGCTGACGATATATTGTCTCTTTATCTGAAAGACCATGAAATTTTTCTGGAAGCGGTCTAAGCGCCTTTGTTAACAATTTAATTTCATTAACCCGAACAGATAACTCTCCAGTTTTGGTTTTAAAAAGTAGCCCCTTTGCACCAACTATATCGCCTATATCCCACTTTTTAAATTGGTCATTATAAAAACCATCATCTAGATTATCTCGCGACACAAATAGCTGAATTCTTCCTGATGAATCTTGAATCTGAGCAAAGCTGGCTTTGCCCATAATCCTTTTGAGCATGATGCGACCTGCGACACTAACCTCTTTTTTGTTTTGTTCTAAAGATTCGTTTGTCGATTCGCCAAAACTTGCATGAATTTCTTGAATTAGTTCTTTGGGTTTGAAGTCGTTAACAAAAGGATTACCATCGTTCCTAAGATCTACTAATTTAGATTTTCTTTCTGCTATCAGTTTATTTTCGTCTTGTTCACTCACTCTTATCTTTATGTTTTATTCTCTAAGTCCGCATTTGCCATTCTCTCAGCCTTTTTAAAGTCTTTCTGGGCCAATTTATCGTTACCAATTCTTTTATATAATGAACCACGATTATAATGCGCTTGGTAAAAGTTTTTATCTAATTCGATTGCTTTAGTTAAATCTTTTAGAGCCAAATCATGCTCTGCTATTTTAGAGTAACAATTACCACGGTTGTAATAAGCTGCCACATATTTTTCATCAATTTCAATAGCTCTAGTGTAATTATCAATTGCCTCCTTTGTTTTATTAAGTATGTCATAACAATTAGCAATGTTATTATAAGCTCCTGAATCATTTTTACCAAAGCTCAATGCACTTTTAAATAGGTCTATCGCCTCATTAAAATTTCCTTTCTCCTGTTCAATATAGCCTAAACAATAATAAGCCTCAGAACTATTAGGATTTGTTCCAATTGATTTAGACAAATTCTCATAAGCCAAATCGATACTACCTTGCTGTTTATGTAAATAACCCAAATTTACGTAAGCATTAGCCTTTAGGTCATTACTGATAGACTCATATTCAATCAATCTGTTCCAACTCTTAATAGCCAATGAAAGCTTGCCTTGCTTTTGATATTGGTAAGCGGCTACCATTAAATTACTAATCTCTTTATCTGCAGTCACAATTCAATTCCTATTTGTTTCATCAATAGCATTCTTTGTAATTTCAATCGAGTTTTTTCTTATAGATTTAAACAAAAAATATAAACAAAATAATAAAAAAACAAATGGCGCAAACCAAAGAAGAAAAGTAGCTCTATTTATGGGTGGTTTGAATATCACAAAATCACCATAGCGTTCAACCATAAATTTATATATTTCATCATTTGTATGATTATTAAGAATCATTTTGCGGACTTGCTCACGCAAATCCAAAGCTAAATCTGAGTTTGAGTCAGCGATACTTTGCCCTTGACAGACAGGGCAACGGATATCTACAATTAAATCACGATAGCGCTTCTCTTGATCGGTTGATAAAAACTCTTTTGCCTCTATATTTCCAGCATAACTTGACTGAATAAGCAAAAATAAAAGGATAAATTGAATAAAATAACGCATTCAAGCAGTTAAATACTTTAAAAGTTCAAATTTTAACTTATGCCACTTATTACCTTAGACAATATTTCCCTAAGATTTGCTGAAAAACTTGTACTCAATGGAGTCAACGCTAGCATACTAAAGGGTGACAAAATAGCATTAATTGGTCGCAATGGAGAAGGTAAGTCGAGCTTAATGAATGTACTAGCTGGAACCATTCATCCAGATGACGGTGAGAAAAAAGTAAAAAGTAACACTACTATTAGTTACTTAGAGCAATACCCACCAACTAATATTGAACAATCTCTTTTTGAAGTGGTTGCAAGGGGTTTAGGCGAAATTGGTGAACTTATAGCAAATTATTACCAAAATATACTATCCAAAAATATTAATCAAAATAGGACGAATCAAGACCTTATAGAACAGAAAAATGCTTGGCATTATTTACATAAAGTTGAGGCAATATTAAATCGTTTTAATTTAAACCCTGAATCTGATTTTTCAACAATGTCGGGGGGATGGAAAAAACGCGTTATGTTAGCTCGAGCATTAATCCAAGAACCTGACCTGCTTTTACTCGATGAACCAACCAATCATATGGATATTAAAGCTATCCTTGATTTAGAAAAAATGCTTAAAGATTTTCATGGAACAATAGTCTTAATTTCTCATGACCGTTCTTTCATACAGGCAATTGCAAACAAGGTTTTTGACCTAGATCGAGGCAATCTAGCCATATTTGATTGTGGCTATCTAGATTATACAAAACGTAAAGAAAATATAATTAATGCTGAAGAACTAAAAAATACTAAATTTAATAAAAAACTTGCTCAAGAAGAAGCTTGGATAAGACAAGGAATAAAAGCTAGAAGAACACGCAATGAAGGACGTGTTAGAGCCTTAAAAGAGATGCGAAAAGCTTATATTAGTCGCCGCAAGCAACAAGGAAAAGTTAAACTCCATACCTTGGAAAATGAAAAAAGAATCTCAAAAATTGTATTTGAAGTTAAAAAAATTAGTTATCAAATAAACCAATTAGACCTTATAAAAGACTTTTCATTGTTAGTATTAAAAGGAGATAAAATCGGCATTATTGGTGGCAATGGAACTGGAAAATCTACCCTTATAAAACTTCTACTAAATGAATTAACTCCTGATCAAGGTGGAATTCGTCGATCAAAAACTATTGAAGTGGCTTATTTTGACCAAATGCGCGAATCTCTTAACATCAATATTAATATGAAAGCAATGGATTTTGTCTCTGGCAGCAAAGATTACATCGAGATAAATGGAAAAAGTAAACACATTATTGGATATTTAAGAAAATTTTTATTCACTGCAAAACAAGCTATGTCACCTATCAAGATATTTTCTGGTGGAGAGAAAAATAGATTAATGTTAGCAAAAATTCTTTCACAACCAGCTAATTTATTGGTCCTTGATGAGCCAACCAATGATTTGGATGTAGAAACACTAGAATTACTTGAAGATATGCTAGTAGATTATAAAGGTACGGTAATAATAATATCTCATGATAGAACTTTTCTGAACAATGTTGTTAGCTCAACAATAGTAATGGAAGGTAATGCAATTATTGAGCAATATGCAGGTGGATATGATGACTACCTAGAGGAAAAATCAGTCAAATCTAATCAAAAAAATAAGTCGACTTCAACTCAATCAAATATTAAAACAAAGAAACAAAAGCTTTCATATAAGCAGAAACAAGATCTAAAAATCCTGACTGAAATAATTGAAAATTTAGAATCCGATATTTCTAATGCGCAAAACCAATTATCTGACCCAAGTTTTTATCAGAACACGCAAGCAATTAATTTAACAATGAAATTACGCGAGATGGAACTTGAATTAGAGGTACTATATGAAAAGTGGAGCAATTTAGATAATGAAAAATAGAAGTAAAAATTTAATTGTAGACCTTGACCATACCCTGATTAATACTGACCTTTTAGTTAAGTCTTCTATAGGTGTTTTAAAAACTAACCCCTGGTTAATTTTGCACTACTTCTATTGGTTATCGAAAGGAAAAGGATACCTAAAAGACCAACTGGTAAAACGCTTCGAAATAAACGTCAACAATTTGCCCTATAACCAGATTGTCATTAACTATATTAGTCAAAGAAAAAATGAAGGGGATAAGATTTTTCTAGCAACTGCTTCACACAAAAATTATGCTTTTGCAATTGCCAAACACCTCCAATTATTCGACGATGTGATGGCAAGCAACAAAGACTTAAACTTATCTAGCTTCACTAAAGCAGAAAAACTTATAGAGCGTTTTGGTAAAAGTAATTTTGATTATATCGGAGACCATAAAAGAGACTTGCCAGTGTGGGAGGCATCAAGACTTTCCATCATTGTCAATGCAACAAAAAAAGTTTTATCAAAGACAGAACACCTAAACCGATTAGTTCTCTCAAAAAAGGGTCAAAAACTCTCAACTAAAAAAGATAGACCAGATAGTAATACATAGATTGCAAAAGTTGCAACCACAACCCATGAACTTACTTTAAAGAACGAAATTTTATTGCCAATAAAGCGAGTATTAAAAAACCAAATAATGTAGCTAGCAATAATTACTACAACAATCAATCTAAGAATAAACATAGAGTTAATTAATTTTCAATTTTTCTTTTATTTTAATCGCTAAAAGAGTATTTATACCCGTAACTTTTTTTAATTCTTCTAAGCTGGCCTTTTCAATTTCTTGCAAACCCCCAAAATAATTAAGTAAAGCTTTACGTTTTTTACTTCCAATTCCTTCAATTCTCTCTAGTGGTGAAATATTTCTTTTTGATGCCCTCTTTCTTCGATGGTTTTTAAGTGCAAATCTATGAGATTCGTCTCGAATATGGTTAATTAACAAGAGAACAGGATTGTAAGGCTCTAGCTTTATTTTTTTTACTTTTTCATCTTCAACCGTGAGAAGAGTTTCTAAACCTGCTTTTCTACCTTCACCTTTAGTTATTCCTACAAGTTTTATCGAATCAATACCAATCGAGTCCAATACCATGGCTGCTTGATTTAGTTGACCTATGCCACCATCTATGAAAACTATATCTGGTAATTTTTTGTTGTTTTTAGTGATTGAATTATAGCGTCTAAAAACAGCCTGTCCTATAGCGGCACAGTCGTCACCAAGCTTAATATCTCTTATGTTAAATTGTCTATATTCTTTTTTACTTGGAAGGCCTTTTTGAAATACAACACATGATGCTGTAGTAGCCTCTCCCATTGTATGACTAACATCAAAACACTCCATTAATTCAGGTGATTTGTCTAGAGCTAGAACCTCCTTTAAACCTATCAGTTGTTTTTGCCTGGTACGACCTGACAACAAATACTGATTTAAATTTTCTTTTGCATTAAGTGATGCAATTTCAAGAAAATGTTTCTTTTCAGCTCTAGGTGAATGAATAATTTTGGATGACAAAGCTTTTGTAATTAAGCCACTATCGCTTAACTTACAATCAATTACGATTTCTCTAGGAGTATTTTTCCCAAGATAGTATTGAGTTAAAAAAGCACTTAAAACATTTTCAGTGCTTTTCCCTTTTGTATTACTAGGAAAAAAATTTTCACTGCCAATTTGTTTCCCTGATCGAACAAAAATAACTTCAATACAATGAACATTATTTTTTTCTATAGCAGAAATAACATCCATATCAGAATTATATTGGGAACTATGTTTTTCTTGTATCGTACGTAAACCAATCATCTGATCTCTGTAATTAGCTGCTAGTTCAAAATCTAAGTCTCTCGAGGCTTGTTTCATTTTTTGTGATATTTGGTTAAGTAGTTTTAAATCTTTTCCCTTTAAAAAAAGATTTACCATCTCAATATCTTGATTATAAATTTCATCAGAAATCTTTCCAACACAGGGGGCACTGCAAAGACCAATCTGATATTCTAAACAAGGCCTTGAGCGAGATTGATAAAAGCTATTGGAGCATTGTCGAACTTTGAATATTTTCTTTAATAAAGATAATGCATTTCTTGCAATTTGCGCAGATGTATAAGGTCCAAAATATTGATAGTCTTTATTCCTTTTTCCTCGATAGAGACCTAGTCTAGGGTGCTTGTCATTGCTAATGTAAATGTAAGGATAACTCTTAGCATCTTTAAGTAAGATATTATATTTTGGTTTGTATTGTTTAATTAAATCATTCTCTAGGAGTAGTGCCTGGGTTTCTGTTTTTGTTAGAATTATAGAAAAGTCATAAATATTTTTTTTTAGTACCTGAGCTCTATCTCCGGAGGTTGATTTATTAAAATATTGAGAGACTCTTTTCCTTAGATTTTTTGCTTTGCCAACATATATTACCTGACCTTTTCTATTTAACATTGTGTAAACGCCAGGATTAGTACTAAGACTCTTTATCCTACTTGAAAGTTTTTCCTTTTTCATTACAATCCATACCGATTAAATGATAGTAAAATAGCCGCATGAAAATACTTTTATATATTTTAAAGGCATTCCTTATCAATATATCCTTTATCGGACTTGCATTTGCTTTAAATTCTTGTCCCGCACAATCTCTTCAAAATGTCGAAGATACTCCAGTAGCTCAATCTCAAGCTATTATCAATAACATTCTTTGCTCATTTATTGAACAAAGTAAAAATGGTGATAGTACTTTTTTTACAACACTCAATATAGCCAAGAGAAAAATTATTCCTTATGTAGATCTTGAATACGCAACAGAACTTGTTTTAGGCGATTATTGGGATCAACTAGAATATCAAGAGAGAAAAATTTTTGAAAGAGACCTTAAGAATTCTCTAATTAACGAGTATATAGATATTTTAGCTAGTATACAAAATTGGGATCGCATAATTATTATCGTTGATAGTAATTTTAAACAAGCAAATAATATAGCTAAAGTTAAGGTGATATCTTCAATTGAAAATGAACCTGCAAAAGCAATTGTTGACCTCAAAATGATAAAAAAAGACCGCTGGCGTGTCTATGATTTAGTTTTCCAATCGATAAGTATGATTGATATAGAAAAATTCGGTTATGATGCAAAAATTGACAGATATGGCATGGAAGTTCTACTTAATAAAATGCTCAGTGATACCTAAAAAAACAAATGGATAAACTAGTTATTCAGGGCGGTAAATCTTTAAGTGGCAAAATCAGAGCATCTGGTTCAAAAAATGCCACACTACCTATTCTTTTTGCTTCCATTCTTGCTGATGAACCACTGCAACTGACTAATACTCCTCAACTGACTGATGTTTCTACCACTCTAAGGCTGTTAATGGATATGGGCGCTAACTTTGTGCTAGAGGAAGATGGATCAATTCATATTGATGCTACAAAACTTGATAACTTAGTGGCAGATTACTCACTCGTCAAAACTATGAGGGCATCAATTTTAACGTTGGGTCCAATACTAACAAAATATAATCAAGCAAAAATTTCTTTGCCTGGTGGTTGCGCCATTGGAACACGTCCAGTTGATTTACATTTAAATGCTCTAGAGAAAATGGGGGCAAAAATTGAATTAAAAAATGGTTATATATATGCTAGCACTAAAAAGCTAAAGGGAACACAAATCAGTTTTGATTTAGTATCAGTCACAGCAACTGAAAACATTATAATGGCAGCAACTTTAGCTGAGGGTATAACAACAATCAGTAATGCTGCACAAGAACCAGAGGTGACCGATTTGATTCATTGTCTGAATAAAATGGGTGCCAAAATATCTGGGGAAAATACCTCAACACTTATTATTGAAGGAGTTGACAGACTTAGTGGTGCAAAGTACAGTATCTGTCCTGATCGGATTGAGGCCGGAACTTATTTAGTTGCTGCAGCAATTACTGGTGGCTGCATTACAGTTAATAACATTGAACCTGATTTAATGCGTTCAGTTATTGGTAAGCTTATCGAGACAGGAGCTGATATTCAGACAAATAAAAATTCCATTAAACTTGATATGAAAGGCAGAAGACCTCAAGCAGTTAATATTAGAACTAGCGCATATCCAAATTTTCCAACCGACATGCAAGCTCAATTTGTTGCTCTTAATTCAATAGCAAAAGGAAGTAGTACAATAACTGAAACAATTTTCGAAAATCGCTTTATGCATGTCCCTGAAATAAATCGTATGGGTGCTAATCTTAAACTCGAAGGTAACACAGTTGTCTGTAAAGGGGTAAAATCCCTGAAAGGCGCGAACTTGATGGCGACAGACCTTAGAGCATCTGCCAGCCTTGTGTTAGCAGGCCTTTCTGCAGAAGGCTCTACCACTATTGAAAGAGTTTATCATCTTGATCGCGGTTATGAAATGATTGAAGAAAAATTTAAGTTGTTAGGCGCTGAAATAGATCGAGTTCAAAACTAATAAACCAACAATACAATGCTAACTATCGCACTTTCGAAAGGTCGAATATTAGAAGAAACCCTTCCCTTGTTAAAAAAGGCAGGGTTGGTCATCTCATCCAAAGAGCTTGATAGCAGGAAGCTTATTCTCAATACAAATCTGGATGATGTGAATGTTATTATACTTCGTGCAAGTGATGTTCCTGTTTTTGTCCAGCACGGAGCAGCTGACATTGGAATATCTGGAAAAGATGTACTTTTAGAACATGGAGGATTAGGTCTTTTTGAACTACTAGATCTAAAAATTGCAAAGTGCCAACTAATGGTTGCTGCAAAAACAAGAAGTGACCTGAATCAAAGGAGATTAAAAATAGCAACTAAATATATAAATACTTCAAAGCATTACTTTCAATCAAAAGGAAGACAAATTGAAGTGATAAAGCTTTCTGGCGCAATGGAGTTAGCACCAATAGTTCGACTTGCTAACTGCATAGTTGATTTAGTTGATACCGGAAATACTCTTAAAGCAAACGGTTTGATAGCCCTTGAAAATATTTGTGATATAAGTTCTAGGCTAATAGTTAATTCTTCCTCCTTTAATACTAAGCATAACGAAATTAAGGACTGGGTTGAAAGAATTGAAGAAGTATTATGATTACAAAGCTTTCTTCAAAACAACCTGACTTTAAGTCTAAACTCTCTGATTTGCTAGCATGGGAAAGTGTCTCAAACAAAGAGGTATCTAATGCTGTTGATGAAATAATTATTTCTGTACAAAAAGGTGGCGATCAGTCTCTAGTTGATTATTCAGTTAAATTTGACAGAGTCAAAGCTGACTCAATGGATGACTTAACAATCAATCGTGATGATATCGAAAACGCTTATAAAACTCTTAATGATTCAGATAAAGACTCTTTAACCATTGCTGCAAGAAGGATCAAAAAATATCATCAAAAACAAAAACAAGAGACCTGGACTTATACTGAGGAAGATGGATCAATGTTTGGTCAAAAAATAACACCTATGGAAAGAGTTGGCTTATATGTCCCTGGTGGTAAAGCAGCCTACCCTTCTTCTGTTTTGATGAATGCAATACCTGCCAAGGTTGCCGGTGTTGAAGAGCTTATTATGGCTGTCCCAACTCCAGAAGGAAAAATTAATCAAGTTGTTCTGGCTGCAGCTTTTATTTCTGGCGTGGATAAGGTCTTTACAATTGGCGGTGCACAAGCCGTTGCAGCTTTAGCTTATGGGACTGAAAGTGTGCCAAAGGTTGACAAGATTGTTGGTCCAGGTAATATCTATGTAGCTACAGCAAAACGAGCCGTCTTTGGGCAAGTCGGCATTGATATGATTGCGGGACCTTCTGAAATTCTTATTATTTGTGATGGTAATACAAATCCTGATTGGATTGCAATGGACTTATTCTCGCAAGCAGAACATGACGAGAATGCACAATCCATTCTTCTTTGTCCTAATAAGGACTTTATTCAAGAAGTTGAAAAAAGCATTAAAAAACTTTTACCTATTATGGATAGACAAAATATTATTCGCGCATCTCTCAAGTATAGAGGTGCTCTAATTCATACGACAGACATATCAGAGGCAATCGAAATTTCAAATAGGATTGCACCGGAGCATCTAGAATTATCGGTTGATAGCCCCGAATCTATAATTAATAGTGTGAAAAATGCCGGAGCAATCTTTATTGGTAAATACACCTGTGAGGCTTTAGGTGACTATTGCGCAGGTCCAAATCATGTACTCCCAACCTCTGGAACCGCAAGGTTCTCCTCACCACTAGGTGTTTATGATTTCCAGAAAAAATCAAGCTTAATAATGGTCTCTAATGAAGGAGCCAACAC
Organism: uncultured Piscirickettsiaceae bacterium; assembly: GCA_964606585.1. Classification (GTDB taxonomy): domain Bacteria; phylum Pseudomonadota; class Gammaproteobacteria; order PS1; family Pseudothioglobaceae; genus Pseudothioglobus. Next base: position 1,453 of record CAZSHL010000022.1, on the reverse strand, counting down.
TTTAGGTAAGGTTGCTGCAAAGTTAGCTGATTGTGAGGGACTTCAGGCACATGCTGAATCTGCACGATATCGAGTTAGACAATCTTAGTCACCAGGCAATGCCTGATAGTAGCCATTCTTTTCAATAATATTTATTGACCTATCGAACAACCTTGAAATATTTTCGCTTGATAATATTTTAGTTTTATTTCCATCATCCAATACTTTACAGTCTTTCATTAGAATAACTCTAGTAATTTCAGGTGGAATCTCGTGGATATGATGAGTTACTAAAACAACATTCTTCCCCTTACTAATTATTTCTTGGATAATCTCGATATATTGAAAACATGCACGCAAGTCTAGACCACTTGTTGGCTCATCAAGAACCAAAACTTTAGGGTTATGAACTAAAGCTCGAGCCAAAAGGAATTTTCTCTGCTCTCCCGTTGACATTGTGGCATATTTACGAGATTTTAAACCTTCTATACCTAATAAATTCATAATCTTATAAGCAAGTTCTAATTGTTCATTATCAAACTGCTGATGCTGCCATATACCATCGCTTGCATAAAAACCTGATAGAACTACGAAAAGGCCTAATGCATTGCTAGAAAAATTAGTTTGAAGGTGATGTGAAACCACTCCTAAATTTGCACGCAATTCTTCAACATTCCAACGATCTTTTCCAAATATTTTGATACTGCTTGCTTCATTAGCTACAATATAAAGTTCGCGATTTAACAACTTAAGTAAAGTTGTTTTACCTGCACCGTTTGGACCTAAAATAACTGTATTCTGATTCTTCTTTAAAGATAATGAAAAATTATCAAATACCTTATTCCCTTGCTGAAAAACACTAATATTTTTTAGTTCAATTATGTTTTGCAAAATCTTAACCTACTTAATTACTCTATAAATAAAAAGTAACTTTATTCACATTAACCTATTTCTTGCTTTTAAAAACTGAATCCAATTTAGGAAGTAATTGAGATAAAAACATACCTGTAAGCATTAAACCACAACCTACAAGGCCTCGTGTTGTTAAATACTCATCTAAAAGCAACCAACCACCCAAAACTGCAAAGGCACCTTCAAGACTCAATATAATCGCCGCATGGGAAGAATGTGCATGCTGCTGGGCCACTACTTGCAATGTGTAAGCGATACCGGTCGACATTACACCGGCATAAAGCAAAGGTATAGCAGTCTGTCTAATCATATCCCAAGTAATCAACTCTATACAAAGCGCAATTACCAAGCTCAAAACTCCCGTTACAACATATTGAACTAATGAAAGCTTTAGAGGGTCCATACGTTTTGCAAAGTAACCAATATACAAAACATGTGCCGCAAAAAATACTGCACAAGTTAGTTGTAGCAAATCACCCTCAGCAATACTAAAGTCTTCCTTAATACTAAGAAAATATAAGCCAATCAAAGCAATTATTGCTCCTAACCAGGTGCCAGAACC
>CAZSHL010000021.1:0-15127 GCA_964606585.1 uncultured Piscirickettsiaceae bacterium | reverse complement strand
ATTTGGCATTATACCTAATTACTTAATTCACATATGAATGTAGATGGGTTTATGTTTATGAATTATTTGATTAACCTTGGGCTAAATAAATTGACTATACAATTTTTTATGTTATTTCTTATACTCATTATTCAATAGACTAGATGTAGGATGTTTCTGATCAAACCATTCAGCCTGGTTGATAAATGCCTGAATATATTCAATATCTTGGTCATCATCACGAAGTCCTAGATAAATGCTTTTACTGACCCCCACTTTACCAAGACGCACTGCCTGAATCGCCATTTTGTCAGCATACTCGTCCACCAACCAATGTGGCAGCGCAGCAACACCACGCCCTGCTGCGACCAGTTGTAGCATGATGTCAGTTGCCTCGATACTTTTATGTTTTTTTGGTCTACAGTGTGCAGGATTTAAGAAACGGTTATATATGTCAAGCCGATCAATATCTACAGGATAACTGTAGAGCACTTCTTCAGTAAGGTCTTTTGGCTCAATTTGTGCTTTTTTAGCTAAAGCATGCTGTTTACTAACAACCAACACTTGCTGATAATCTAATACAGGTTTAAATGTAACACCCAACTGATGAACTGGATCTGGAGTTACTAAAACATCGATATCATAATTAAGTAATGCCTCCATTCCACCAAATTGAAACTGCTGCTTAACATCAATATCCACCTCAGGATAACGCTCAATATATGGTGTCACAATTTTTAACAACCATTGATAGCAAGGATGACATTCCATGCCAATACGAATTATGCCCTTTTTACCTCTGGCATAACGTTCAATCACTTGATCAGCATATTCTAACTGAGGTAGTAAGCGATTAGCAACAGATAATAGATAACTTCCCGCTTGAGTTAGGTGTATTGTCCTTCCTTCTTTAATCCACAACTTGACGTTTGTCCTCATTTCAAACTTTTTAATTGCATGACTTAAGGCGGATTGGGTTAGATGCAGGCTATCAGCCGCAGCAGTTAATGAACCATTGCGTTCAATTGCACGCAAGATAGTTAGATGGGAACGTTCAATCAAAACTATAAACTATAAACTATGAAAAATATTAATAATTTAATGAAATAATACCATTATTATTCATTAAATGTTCTCATTATAATGACTGCCTAATCATTAACACCAAAAAGAAAAATGTTTAGTGATCTAGAACAACCCCTGATTAATTAAAAGAGCATTTTATATCATGAATATTAGTTACGAGTTTTTCCCTAACAAAACGAAACAAGGAAAACATAATTTACTAACAACGGTTTCAGAGCTGGACAAAACAAACCCGGATTTCTATTCGGTAACTTATGGTGCTCTTGGCTCAGCCCAGGATGCAACTATTAATACTATTTCTGAACTCAGCATTTCAACCGCTGTTAACGTTGCACCACATTTAACTTGTGTTGGATCAAACATTCAACAGATGACAACACTACTAGATACTTATGTTGATCTTGGTGTCACTCGTGTGGTTGTTTTAAGAGGCGACATTTCACTAGAAATTTGCGATATTAGTGATTTTCATTACGCCAATGAATTGGTCGAATTTATCAAAGAACAATATAACGATCAATTCATTATTCATGTAGCGGCTTATCCTGAAAAACACCCGCAATCAAAGACTATTATTAGTGATATTGAGTGTTTTGTAAATAAAATAAAAGCTGGTGCTGATAGTGCAATAACACAGTATTTTTATAATACCGATGCTTATTTTCGTTTTGTAGATGAAGTGCAACGACTAGGGGTTGATGTACCAATAGTGCCTGGGATTATGCCTATTACAAACTATGAAAAGTTAGCTCTTTTATCACGAAACTGCAATACAGAAATTCCTTCTTGGATTCTCAATAGATTAATACTGTATAGAGATAATATGGATAGTCTTCAAAAATTTGGTCAAGATGTAGTTAGCGAGATGTGCCAAAAATTAAAATCAGGCGGCGTAAAAGACTTTCATTTCTACAGCATGAATCAAATAGAACCTGTTTTGTCTTTGTCAAAAAATATTTCCCAAGCAAAAAACAAAACCATTGCTTGCTGAAGATTTTTAATTTAAAGCGCTAAATTAGTGAATAACTCGATTGGAATGCACCCAACCCTGAAGTTTTTGTAGGTCTTTCTGCCGATCTGGGTCAGTATTTTTTTCTAGCTCGACTAAACGTTCATTGAGTTCATTATAAATTGCCTCATAGTGACGATTTTTTGAGCGTTCTTGATACAACTTCGATTTTAAGTTAGCAATCACAGAAAGTAAGTCTTGATCATTATCTATAATCTCCTTGCTATCTTGATTACTCAGGCCTCTTGATAATCGATTAAGATGGTAATCAGACTCAGTGGTTACATCGTTTTGCGCATTATAGGCAAGGTTGGAGGGGTTAAAAGGAATAATTTTAGACGTATTCAGAGCCTGCAATGAGCTGCCGCTAGCTTTCTGTTGGATAGAAAAGCCACTTATTCCTAAGAGGCGAGCTACCCATGAAATACCAAATCTAATCACAAATGTCCCCTATCATGGAAATACAATGTTACCGATAAAATAGACTTTTGGCAATTATTTTGCATATATATTTTCGTAAAAATTAACCTTTAATATCAAGTAAAGCCCTTACAACACCTTCGTCACTTTGGTTCTTAACAACACTGATATTAACAAATCCTAATGTCTTTGCGTATTCTTTGATTCGATCGCTCAGCACTATAAGAGGTTTTTTTAACACTTCTTCCATATGATATGTGCGAATATCTTTAATTAGTTGATAAGTATTTCTTAAACTCTGAATACTGTTAGCCATCACAACTCCTTCTAGATTGCTCATAAAGCGTTCAATAGATTCAACATGTAAAGAACTTACTTCACATGGATTTCTTTCATATACTTCAAGATAATCTACAATATTTTCCTTTATAAGTGCATTCTTTATAACTTCCGAACCTCCCTTGCCTCTTATAATAAGAATAGTTTTGTTGCTAAAAGACAATTCTGGCATTGCCAATAAATTTTCACTTGAGGCTTCATAGTTAGGAAAACCATCAATCTTAAAACCTTTTTCAGAAATACATTTAGCGGTGGCAGGCCCAACAGCAAAGATTTGAGTTGACTCTTCAATAACAGTGTTAAAGTGTTCCCTAGCATAAACAACAGCATTTACACTCACAAAAATGACAACGTCATAAGCTTGACTTGGTGGGTTTGCATGAATTTTACTAATCTCGATAGCCGGAAATAAAACATATTCTAAAGAGGCGTCATTCAACAATGACTGGAGATTATTTGATTGCGTTAATGGTCGTGTTAATAGAATCACACAAGACTCCTAATTTGAAGAATTTTTTGAATTTTCATCAATAAATATCAAATAAAAATATAAAAATATTTAGTTTTATATAAAATTCAGTTTTGCTTATTTAATCTTTTATGCCTTTATAATGAACACCACAAAAAATATTAAACAATATTAAACGATGCTACCTTTATTAATACCAATAATAATTCTTATAGTAGGGCTTATAGCTATATATTTTAGTGCTGATTATTTCATAGAAACTAGTGCCAAAATTGCCAATATTTATAAAGTTAGGCCACTCATAATTGGGATACTTATTTTAGGATTTGGAACATCCGCTCCGGAAATGTTAGTTTCAGGTGTAGCTGCATTTGAAAAGCATCCTGGGCTCAGCGTTGGAAATGCATTTGGGTCAAATATATTTAATATAGCGCTAGTGCTAGGTATTACGGCAGCCTTAAAGCCAATAAAATTGGAGTTACAAAGTATAAAATCTGAGTGGATTTTTTTGATAGTTTACACGGCATTAACTGGTTTATTACTACTGCATGATTCTAACTTAAGTAACTTTGATGGTCTTTGCTTATTAGTATTATTGGGGATATTTCTGACGTACACATTCAAAGCATCCAAAAAAGTTGACTTTAAAGTTGACATTCCTTCAGCACCAAAAAGGCTCTCTGAAGTGAAATGGAAATTGTGGAGAAATTTAGTTTTGTGGTTGTTTGTTCTGGTAGGATCCGCCCAACTAATTGTCAGTGGTGCAACAGATATTGCTACTGAGTTTGGTATATCGGATGTAATTATCGGCATTACTATAGTAGCTCTAGGAACAAGTCTTCCTGAATTAGCTGTTTCTATTACTGGCGCTTACAAGAATCAACATGAGATGGTTGTGGGCAATATTATTGGCTCTAATATATTTAATACAGTTGCAGTGCTAGCAATACCCGCCTTGATTTCATCTGCTGATATATCATTGATTTCATCTTCTGATGTATCAGGGGTATGGCCAACATATACAGCATTCTTTTTGGATTTTGGTGTTATGTTTTTTCTTACAATCGCAATTGGTTTCCTTCTTTTTGTTTCATTTTCTGGGAAAAGAAAACATCAAATTAGTAGCAAAGAAGGTTGTTTTCTTGTTCTTGTTGCGAGTATTTACATAATCCAAATGTTTTTATTGTCTTGAAGTTCGAAGTAATTAATCTTAATGAGACAATAGAGCTTTCTAGAAAGTTGGCAAATTGTTGTGCGAAATACTCGCCCGCTTTTGTAATATATTTAATTGGTGACCTGGGTGCAGGTAAAACCACTTTAGCGCAAAATTTTATAAAATACTTTGGTTTTGAGAGAGTAAAAAGTCCAACATTTTCTCTGATAGAAAGCTATCAAAATGAAAAAATCACAATACATCATTTTGACTGTTATCGCTTAAATGACCCAGAGGAATTGGAATATATTGGATTGCGCGACTATTTATTAGAGGAAAACATTCAACTATATGAATGGCCTGACCTTGGAAAAGGGATGATTCCAAATCCAGATATTTCAATCATCATAGTTGGTAAGGAAGAGAAAAGAAACATTACTATTGCTGCTCATTCCGAAAAAGGAATACAACTATACCAATGCGTTACTTCTTAACTTTATTTTTTTTACTAGGCATTGGCTCGGTTTTAGCTGATGAAAAAACAATGCTCTATGATTTTCGCTATTGGACAGCGCCAGATCACACTCGAATAGTCGTTGATACCCAAGAGGATGCATTTTTTGATATCTATACAAATAATGACTATATTATCCTCAGTGTCGATAATGCAAAAGTTCTAGAAGACAATTTTTCTCATATTTTTTTTCAAGATAAGCGTATAGAAAAAACCCAAATTAAGCGTGACCATGAAACACTTAATTTTATTTTCTACACCAAAGATCTATATAACACCAAATACTTTACTTTACCGCCAAATCAAAAATATAAGTATCACCGCTTAGTGATTGATCTACATGATTCAAAATCAAGCAAAACTGAATCAAAAATAGCGATTGAAGATTCGCCTCAAAAAGACAAAACCATCATTCTTGTTGATGCTGGCCACGGTGGCGAAGACCCTGGAGCAATTGGAAAAAACAAGACTCGAGAAAAAGATGTAAATCTTGCTATTGCAAAAAAGTTAGTAAAAACTATAAATAAAAATAAAGATTTACATGCAGTATTAACCCGTAATGGTGACTATTATATTCCCTTGACTAAACGAATCACAATTGCCCAAAATGAACATGCAACAATGTTTATCTCTATTCATGCTGATGCTATCAAAAGTATTAGTGCCAAAGGAGCCTCAATATACACCTTAAGTGAAAAAGGCAACAATAGTAAACTTGTACAACAGTTAGAGCAGTCTGAAAACTCTGTTGACCAGTTTGGCGGTGTAGATACATTAATCGATAATGATCAATTCTTAAAAAGTATCTTGACCGATTTCTCTAGACAAGATAAAGACACGCAATCACAACAACTTGCCTTAGAGGTATTAAAAGAACTTGCAAAAATTGGACCAGTCCATAAAAAGACACCACAAAAAGCTAATTTTGTTGTTCTTAAAGCGCCAGCTATCCCCTCCATTCTTGTTGAAACAGCCTTTATCTCTAACCCAACTCAAGAAAGACGTTTAGGCAATAGTAAAGAACAACAAAAAATAGCAAATGCCATCTATCAAGGGGTTGTTAAATATTTAGATCAGGAAAAATTAAATTAAATAATAATTAATTTTGAGACTTTGATTCTTCATCAAGAATAATTGCATCTGCTACAAGTTGATGAACGCTAACTACCATGTATGGGTCAAAATCATAATAAGGCAGGACTTTGCTGAATTGTGACTTACATATTGCACATAACGCAGCCAAAGTATTCACATCATCGTTTTTTTCAGTTTGCTTTAAAGCTTGCATTCTTGGTAGGGCGCCCTTAACTCTCAACTCAAGGAGCTCATCAGTTAAAAGTCCGCCGCCGCCACCGCAACAAAATGTTGAGGTTTTAATGGTTTCTTTAGGCATTTCTACGAAATTACTACAAACCGCCTTAATCACTTCTCTTGGAAGTATGAACTGTCCATTATCAATATTTCCCATATTACTTCCACGCGCTACATTGCAGGAATCATGAAATGTAACTACACGATGATCGTTTTTTGATTTATCAAAAACCAACTTACCTGTTTGAATTAGATCGTATGTAAATTCTATTATATGTTGAGGTTGCGGATAGTTGCTATCAAGTTGTTTTTGGAGTTGCAAAGCAAATTCATCACTTGCTCCTTTACCTATACCTGAGAGAGTATTCCAAAAACTATAGGCAACTCTCCATGCATGACCACACTCACCTACAACAACCCTACTAACTCCTAAATCAATAGCTGCCTTACGTATTCGTAAAGCACCTTGACGCATAACCTCATAACTGCCAATAAACATTCCAAAATTGGCAGCCTCTGAAGCATAAGTACTTAAAGTCCATGACAAACCACTTTGATAAAAAACCTTTGCATATCCAATAAAGCCATCAATATGTGGCTCGGCAAAAAAATCAGCAGAAGGAGTAACTAATAAAACCTCAGCATCTTTCTTGTCAATAGGCATCCTAATAGCCACGCCAGTATCTTGCTTAATCTCTTCTTCAAGGTCGAGAAGGGTATCTTTTAGAGCCGGTTCTGGCATACCTAAGTTATTTCCAATTTTCTTAACTTTCCCTAGCACCTGATTGGAATACTTTTGGCCAACTCCAATACTGTTCATAACTTCTCTTGCTGCCATTGAAATTTCTGCAGTATCTATTCCATAAGGGCAGAATATGCTGCATCTTCGACATTGAGAGCATTGATGAAAGTAGTTATACCAGTCATCAAGCATTTCGTCATCTAACTCCTTTGCACCAACCAATTTGGGAAAATATTTACCAGAAAATGTGAAATATCTTCGATAAACACCACGAAACAAGTCTTGCCTTGCTACCGGCATATTTTTTGGGTCCGCAGTACCTAAAAAATAATGACATTTGTCTGAACAGGCTCCACACTTAACGCAAGCATCCAAAAAAACTTGCACTGAGCGATATTTTGATACAGTATCTTCGATTTTACTAATAGCAACTTCCTTCCAATTGTCAATCTTTTCGCCAGGAAATCCAAGCTCCTCTTGAACCTCTTTATTGGCCTTAAATGGCCCAGAGCCTTTCATTGAATCTCTTTTAATTAAAGGAGTTTCTATGTATGTGTTTAGTTTTTCTACTTTTATATCAGCCATATCAGTTATTTTTTTCAGGGTTTTGTATATCTTCCTTCTTTTCGTTCATATGATTCCTTGAAGAAATATGACGTGTATTACGAGCATCATCAAGCTGGTTTAGAGTTGGTGAAAAGAATATACCTGGTGCATGTAGTAATTTTGATATGGGAAATATAGCGAGCAAGACAAACGCAAAAAAAATATGAGCTAAGAAAATCCCTTCATCTGGCAGTTCAGACCAATTAAATGTAATCAATCCTTGTGCAAAATTATTAACTAAAAGCATATCTGGATGGTTGTGGAAAAATGTCATCGACACCCCTGTAAAAGCTATAGTGATAAATAGAATTAACATTAAAAAGTCTGAAGGCGATGAAATATATCTAATACGGTCTACAAATATGCGTCTACAAAGAAGCCCAAAAAGCCCTAATATTAATGGGAAAGCTGCATATCTCAATGAACTAGTATGTAATAAAATCTCCGGTAATTCTCCTGGCCAAAAATAAACTAAATGTCGAATAAAAAGTAAAACTAATCCAAAATGAAACATCCAACCAAAAAACCACGTCCATTTATTTGCTTTAAATAAACTTTCAAACAAAAATATTTCTCGCAACATTCTCATATAAAGCTTTGGTCGAGTTTGAGGAGCAGGCGCAATAGGAATTTTTAATGGCACTGGAGTTTGCCAATATTGAATTATTTTTCTTGTTAGTCCTACAATAAATACTAAAACAGAAAAATAAAAAAATAGGTTAAGTAAAGTACTAGTTAACGACATATGTCTTCCCCAACACTAAAGATGTATATCAACTCCAAAAAAAACTAACTAGCCTAAAGCTAGACACAGCCTGTTGGTTTTGGCAACCCTGCAAATCGACAACCCTGTTTAGCAGGTCCATATGGAAAAAGTGAATACAGATACCTTGAATTCCCTTTATCATTACCCAACTTCTTTGCAATTGCCTTTGTTAGAACTCGAACGGCAGGAGCAAATTTGTATTCATCAAAATATTCTCGAAGAAAATTTATCACTTCCCAGTGCTCGGCAGATAATTCGATATCATCTTCATTAGCCATTGCATTGGCGATATCTTCATTCCAGTCTGATATATTCAATAGGTAGCCTTCTTCATCTACCTCTGCACCAAGAATCTGAGTCATCTTATATAACCTCTTTAATTAGTAGGAAATAAAGGTTAAAAACTAAGTATAAATTTTACTGTTAACTAAAGCAACAAAGCAAGAAAATACCTACAATCATTATATGATTTATAATCAACTGAAAGTCAATAGAAATGTTAGATATATGGATGAGCAAATTTATTGCATTTGAAGGTATGCATCTACACTTTTGGCAACTCCACGACCTTCATTTATTGCCCATACAACTAGAGATTGACCTCTCCGACAATCACCAGCACTAAATACACCCTGCTTGGATGTAGTAAAACTGCCGTATTCTGCTTTGTAGTTTCCTCTTTCATCCAGTTCAATCTCAATATCATTACTTAAATAATGTTCAGGTGAAACAAACCCCATTGAAAGTAAAACTAATTGAGCATCCCAAATTTTCTCGGTACCTGGTATTTCTTTTAGCACTCCATTCTCAAACTTGACATTAACTGTCTTGACACCACTAACATTTCCCTCTTCATCTTTTATAAATGACTTTGTTAGTAACTGATATTGCCTTGGATCTTTGCCATAGACTAATTTTGCTTCTTCATGACCATAATCAACTCGATATATGATTGGCCACTCTGGCCAAGGGTTCTTCTCTGCACGTTCAAGGGGTGGTTTATTCATAAGTTCAAAATTAACTATAGATCTAGCACCTTGCCTTAATGCTGTGCCTATACAATCTGTACCAGTGTCTCCACCTCCAATGACGATAACATTTTTGTTTTTTGCCGAAAACTGGTCTTCGTTAACGTGTCCATAATCTAAAAGACTTTGATAGTTTTCTGTTAAGAATTCCATAGCAGGATAGATACCTTTAGCATCACGATTTTCAGCTGATAAGTCACGCGCTTTTGTCGCTCCTGTAGTTAAAACAATTGCATCGAATTTTGTTTTCAATTCAGCAACCATAATGTCTTTACCAATATTTGTACCAGTAATGAATTTAATTCCCTCAGTCCTTAAAAGTTCGATACGACGATTAACCACATCTTTGCCCAGTTTCATGTTTGGAATACCATACATCAAAAGACCTCCAACTCTGTCACTTCTTTCATAGACAGTTATCAAATGTCCCATTTGATTAAGTTCATCTGCCGCGGCTAACCCTGCAGGACCGGACCCAATAATTGCAACTTTCTTACCTGTTCGATTAGATACTTTTCTTGACTTAATCCACCCCTCTGCAAACCCCTTGTCGACAATACTTTGTTCAATGTTTTTGATAGTTACTGCAGGAGTATTAATTCCCAAAACGCATGCCCCTTCACAAGGAGCAGGACATACACGACCAGTAAACTCAGGAAAGTTGTTGGTTTTATGAAGTCTCTCTAGAGCCTCTTTCCAAGAATCGTTATAGACAAGGTCATTCCATTCTGGAATTAAATTATCAACGGGGCAACCATCTGCGGACTGACAAAACGGAACACCACAATCCATACATCTTGCGCCCTGTTGTTGCAATTTTTCAAAGTTATGAGTGCTTGTAAAAATCTCATCATAATCTTTGATTCTTACCTCTACATCACGGTATGCTTCTGTCTCTCTATCTAATTCTATAAAACCTGTATCTTTACCCATTTTTTTTCTTCCAAAAAAGCAACAAATTATCCCATATTATGAATAATATATCTCACTAAAACTCAATGATAATCACTATTTATATCAATTTATACATTGTTATATTCTTATTTTTAAATTAGTTTTCAAAAAAGCAAGTAGATGATTGAAGTAAGTTCGTAAGAAAGAATATAAGCTAACTGAAATCTTGTTTATCAAGCAAAATCTATGTATAATTTTCACGTTTTCGAGATCCAAAAAAGGATTACAAAGTGAATTTAATTAATCAAATTGAAGATGAGCAGCTAAGTCCAGATATTCCTGATTTCTTTCCAGGCGACACTGTCGTAGTTCAAGTTAAGGTTCGTGAGGGAAGTCGACAAAGATTGCAAGCATTCGAGGGTGTAGTTATTGCTAAAAAGAACCGTGGGCTGAATTCGGCTTTTACAGTTAGAAAAATTTCTCATGGAGAAGGAGTGGAAAGAGTTTTTCAGACTCATTCATCAATGATAGACAGTATCTTAGTCAAAAGAAGCGGTAAAGTTAGAAAAGCTAAACTATATTATCTAAGAGGATTGTCTGGTAAGGCTGCGCGTATCAAAGAGAAACTCAAAAAAAAGTAAATTAGTTCCTCCCTATTAATGCCAGTTTAGCTGGCATTTTTTTTACCCTATCATAACTGCACTAAAGTAGAATAATATTTATGCATACAGATCTCATCAATCAATTTATTGATCACTATTGGTTAAGTACTGGCGCAAGCAAGAATACGCTTTCTGCCTATCGGTCTGATCTTAAAATTTTTAAAAATTGGCTTGATGAAAGAGATATCTTACTAGTAGATTCCAGTCATATCCAAAACTATTTCGAAGACAGACAGAAAGCCGGCATGGGATCCTCAACTCAAGCAAGAATATTAACTTGCCTGCGCCTTTTTTATCAGTATCTCATTTCAAATAACCTTATCAATGTTGACCCAACATCTAAACTTAATCATCCAAAACAAGAAAAAAAATTACCTATTTTTTTAAATATTCAAGAAGTAGATAAACTTCTTCAAGCGCCAGACCTCAAAACCATTTTCGGCCAACGTGACAGAGCAATGCTTGAACTTTTATACTCTTGTGGACTTAGGGTTACTGAACTTATCAACTTAAACTATCACAACATTAACTTAACAGAGGAATATATACGCATTCATGGCAAAGGTAACAAAGAAAGGGTTCTTCCGATGGGAGAACTAGCAATCGATTATCTATCAAAATATGAAAATAGTGCAAGGGAATTGTTGCTAAAAAATGGACAATGTGACAGCTATTTTTTATCTAATCGAGGCAAAGCAATGTCGCGACAAAACTTTTTCTACATTATCAAATCCTATGCTAATAAAGCTGGTATTGATAAGCCACTATCTCCTCATTCATTGCGTCATGCTTTTGCTACTCATCTTGTTCAAAAAGGAGCAGATTTACGTTCTGTGCAGTTGATGCTAGGACATAGCGATATTTCGAGCACACAGCTATATACACATATTCAAAATGCGCAACTTAAAGCTCAGCACGAAAAACACCATCCTAGAGGCTGACCCTCTAGCAATAATTAGCAACCATCTAAACTATCAAGTTTATAAAGTAACGGTTTTGTTAGAGAGGAAAGCGAAACTTTCGCCTTACCTTTATCATCAAAGTTCTCGTCGGCTAAAAACTGAACAAAACATTTTTCAATCTCTTTCCAATCTTTATCAATAATGGCAAACCAAGCCGTATCCCTGTTTCTGCCTTTGCTTATAGTCATTTGTCTGAATACCCCTTCATAAGAAAAACCTAATCTTTGAGCAGCTCTTCTAGAGTCCACATTTAAAGCGTTACATTTCCATTCATACCTTCTATATCCATTTTGAAATGCCCATTTCATCATTAGATACATCGCCTCCGTAGCTTCGGTAGTTTTTTGAAGAAGCGGTGAGTAATTAATATGACCTACCTCAATCAAGCCAACTTTTTGATTAATTCGGAGATAACTTGCAATTCCAACTGCTTTTTTCAATTTTTTACTAATAATTGCTATGAAAACAGGGTCATCACCCTCACAAAAACATTCGATCCAATTAGCATAATCAACCTCTGTTTTAAATGGGCCATAAGGCAAATATGTCCAATTAGTGCCATCCTTGTCTAGAGAATTTGATTGAAAAAGCTCTTTGGAAAACTCATTTGCCTTGAGTGGTTTTAAATCCACTAATTTACCTTCAAGAAAAATCCCTTTAGGTTTTGGTGGTATCGTAAATCCTTCTACAATTTCTCCTAGATTCATTTTAGATTATTTCCAAAATACTATTTATAAGTAAGATACTATAAGTCTAATGACAATATATAAAAAAGGTAAAGAGATAGCGATAGCGCCAATCAAGAATGTAACAAATGATTTTTTTGTAACTGTGAATTGAAACCCTTCATAGTTTTTCCCTACATCTGAGGACACTTCACTTTGAGATTGGATTTTCGGAAACAAGTAACGATTCTCCCATAATTCCCAATAAAAAATATAAACCACCATTAGAAGAATTATTATTACTGACTGTGGTCTTATAAAAAAACTTTGATAATAAAAAACAAAAATCAGAATACTTAGAAATGATGATAAGGTCTGTCCAGCGATGTAATAAGCTGGCCGTTGTTTATGTATCAATAAAACTAGAATGCCACTCAATAAGATCATTAAACAGTAAGCTATTGCCCAAAGCGGCATCAAAGACCTCCTTATATTTAATGATTAATCAATAGGCATTTGATAAGTGACAAAGTCTATTGTATTCGAAATCTTGTCATAAACATTACGAGCTCTATGGTTATCTGCAGCAGTTATCCATCTAACGTATGGCCAGCCGTTATATTTTGAGATGATTTTTAACTCTTTAAACAAAGCCTGTGCAGCTCCAGTTCCTCTATAGTCAGGATGTATATATAGATCATCCAAAAAACCAACAAGTGCCCCTCTTAAGGGTGATGGCATCTCTCTATAATGCATAAAGCCAACTAACTTGTTTTTACTAGACTTGACTCCAATTGCATAGAATTTATTGTTTTTATCAAAAATCCACGACCAAACTATTTCTTGGATTTCATCATTCATTGGCATCTTATAAAAATCAGCATATCCTTGGTAAAGCAATTTCCAAGACTCTTTGTCAACTCTATTTACCTGTTCTACTTTCACTATAAATCATTTCATATTTTCAAAAAAGATAAAAAACAATCAAATAACCTGATTTAGGACATCTTCAAACCTCTTAACAGCACCATCTACATCTTTTAATTTGTCTAATCCAAACAAGCCTAGCCGGAAACTCCTGTAATCATCACCCTCATCGCACTGGAGTGGTACTCCAGCCGCAATTTGCATTCCAGCATTCATAAAGCTTGATCCATTATGAATTTTTTCATCTTCTGTGTAACAAACGACAACCCCTGGGGCCTGATAACCTATAGCAGCAACACTATTGATATCGTGACTCTCAAGTAATTTTCTTACCCTATCACCAAGTTCCTGCTGTTTCATTCGAGCATTAGAAAAACCAAAATCATTAGTCTCAACAATCGTGTCACGAAAACGTTTGATTGCGTCAGTAGGCATAGTAGCGTGATAGGCATGACCACCATTTTCATAAGCTTGCATTATTTGCAACCACTTTAATAAATCAAACGAAAAACTTGAACTCTGGGTATTTGTTATTTTTTTATTAGCGTCTAACCCTAACATTACTAAACCAAAAGCAGGAGAGGAGCTCCATCCTTTTTGTGGTGCACTAATTAATACATCAACTCCAAAATCTTTCATGTCTACCCAAATAGCACCTGAAGCAATACAATCCAATATAAACATGCCACCAACTGAGTGAACAGCATTAGCAACAGAACGGATATAATCGTTTGGAAGAATAATGCCAGATGCTGTTTCAACATGAGGAGCAAAAACCAAATTAGGCTTTATCGTTTTAATCATGTCTACCACTTCATTAATGTTTGCTGGTGCAAATGGTGCTTGAAAACCTTCACTAACACGGCGAGCCTTTAATACTGTCTCTTTAGATGGAATACTCCCCATTTCAAATATTTGAGACCAGCGAAAACTAAACCAACCATTACGCAATACTAAACAATTTTGATTGGTAGCAAATTGACGTGCTACAGCTTCCATTGCATAGGTACCACCTCCAGGCACAACAATAACTGCTTGTGCGTTATAAACATTTTTTAGTGATGTCGACACATCGTTCATGACACTTTGAAACGATTGTGACATATGATTTAGTGAGCGATCTGTGTAGACCACTGAATATTCTAAAAGACCATTAGGATCTATATCAGACAATAAACCTGACATTATTATCTCCAAATAAAATTAAGATAATACAAGAAATAGGCTTGACTAGAAAAAAAAAGTACAATTAGATATATTTAATCTCTAAAATTTTATAAAAAATATCACCTTTGGGTGCTTTTACAACAACTTCATCTCCTTCTTCGTTTCCAAGTAATGCCTTAGCAATTGGAGAATGACAAGAGATTTTTCCCAAATCAATATTTGCTTCATCTTCACCAACAATTTTATAAATTATTTCTTTTTCATTTGACAAATTTAATAATGTTACTGTTGTTCCAAAAACACAGCGTCCATCTTGGCTAAGTTTTGTAATGTCAATGATTTGCATGCGAGAAAGTTTCTCTTCAATTTCTTGAATACGTCCCTCAACAAATGCCTGTTCTTCTTTTGCAGCATGGTATTCAGCATTT
>CAZSHL010000020.1:0-15692 GCA_964606585.1 uncultured Piscirickettsiaceae bacterium | reverse complement strand
ACAGCTATCTCAAGCGGCTCTTCTATGGCTATACAATCACTCGAATCCTTAAGGATTGAATCCTCAACCCTATGAATATCGTAGTCTAGTGTATCGCTAACGTTCATCTTTTAAAACAGACCTTGCACTAATCCGTTGTCGTCCAATTTAATTTTATCGGCAGCCGGCACTCTTGGTAATCCAGGCATTGTCATAATCGCTCCACAAACAACAACAACAAATTCTGCCCCTGCTGAAAGCCTTACCTCACGGATGGACATTGAGTGCCCACTTGGAGCACCAAGTAATTGTGGGTCAGTTGAGAAACTATATTGTGTCTTGGCAATACAAACTGGAAGGTGACCGAAACCATTATCTTGATAGAAGTTAAGTTGATCCCTGACTGACTTGTCCGCCAACACTTCGTCGGCATGATAAAGTGTTTTTGCAATTGTTTCGATTTTCTTTAGAAGAGGAATATCATCATCATATAGTGTTTTAAATTGTGAGCTACCTGAATCAGCAAGCTTAGTAACTCTCTCTGCTAAATCAATTGAACCATCACCACCATGCTCCCAATGGCTAGTCACACTTACTTCAACATTGAATTGCTTGCAGTAGTCTCTAACTACTTGAAATTCAGCCTCAGTATCAGATACAAACTTATTGATTCCAACAACTAACGGAACACCAAATTGGCCTAAATTACGAATATGTCTACCAAGGTTTATACAGCCTTTAAGTAGTGCTTTGGTATTTTCTGTATTTAGATCTTCTTTACTAACACCACCTTGATGTTTAAGAGCGCGCACGGTTGCAACTAATACTACCGCATCCGGAGCTAAGCCCGCCTTACGGCATTTAATATCAAAGAATTTTTCAGCGCCTAAATCTGCACCAAAACCAGCCTCAGTAACAACATAATCAGATAACTTAAGTGCTGTCTTTGTAGCAATAACAGAGTTACAGCCATGTGCAATATTGGCGAAAGGTCCTCCATGGATTAGTGCAGGGTTTCCTTCTAGCGTTTGCACAAGATTAGGCCTAAAAGCGTCTTTTAATAGCACTGTCATAGCGTGATGTGCATTAATTTGCTTTGCTCGAATAGGCTTCATGTCACGAGTATATGCAACAATAATATTACCTAACCTTTCTTCTAACTCATTCAAATCTTGCGACAAACAAAAAATAGCCATCACTTCTGAAGCTACCGTAATATCAAACCCATCTTCACGAGGATAGCCATTAGTGGAACCTCCTAAAGAAGATGTAATCACTCTCAGTGAACGGTCATTCATATCAACAACCCGGCGAAATACAACCTTTCTACTGTCAATATTAGCTGAGTTCCCCCAATAAATATGATTATCAATCATTGCAGAGAGTAAACTATGTGCTGAAGTAATAGCATGAAAATCTCCAGTAAAGTGAAGATTGATATCCTCCATTGGAATTACTTGAGCATAACCTCCACCAGCAGCACCTCCCTTCATTCCAAAACAAGGACCTAAACTTGGTTCACGCAAACAAACCGTAGTTTGCTTACCGATTTTATTCATTCCATCAGTAAGGCCTACAGAGGTTGTCGTCTTTCCTTCGCCAGCTGGAGTAGGCGTAACTGCAGTAACTAAAATCAGCTTACCATCTTTATTTTTTTTGATATTCTCAATGGCATTCCATGAAATCTTGGCTTTATCATGACCGATTGGAACCAAGTCTTCTGCATCAATATTGAGTTTTGCACCAATTTCATTAATATGTTGGCCTGTAACTCCTCTTGCAATTTCAATATCCGTTTTATAATCGCTCATTTCTTCTCCTGAATATCCATTAAAGCAAAAAAATTAAAGTATTAAAATCCTCGTCCACATAGAGTCGTAATACTCAAGTGAAACAAGATTTAAAATAACCTATAAAAAAATAATGTGAGGTATTATCATACAAAATCAATCAAGCGTTAAATAATAAAATTCATAACTGCTTGAATTTAAATCACTGAACAGAACACCTTCATTATATATTAGAATCTTCAAAGCTGTCTTTACGCTCTTTTATATACGCCAGCAATGCTTCATCAATCTTTGGATCAAGTGGTGGTAGTTCATATTCAGAGAGCATTTTTTTATACTTCTCATTGGCGATCATAGCAGTATCTCTTGAGCCATCTTCAACCCACTGCTCAAAACTATTATCATCGAGTATATCTGACATATAAAAGGCTACTTTAAAATTTCTCTTGGTATGTTCGCATCCTAGAAAATGAGACTGTGGACCAACCTCAGAAATTGCATCCATTGCTTGACCATTTTCACTCATATCTATACCCTCGACTGATACTCTCATCATGCCAGCTTGGTCTGCATCCATAACAAACTTTTCATAACTCATGCATAAGCCACCCTCTAACCAACCAGCTGTGTGTAAATTAAAGTTAACACTTGAGTTGATGGTTGCCTGTATAGAATTAGCAGCTTCATACCCTGCTTGTGCATCAGGCAACTTTGCACCATTAAAACCGCCGCCGCTTCTGAAAGGAACGCCTAGGCGTCTAGCTAGAGCTCCGGCAATATTCATCATATGACCAGCCTCGGGAGTACCAAAAGTGGGGGCACCAGACTTCATCGACATGGCTGTTACAAAATTACCATAGACTACTGGAGCTCCAGGCCTGATTAATTGTGTTAACGCCATACCAGCCATGCCTTCTGCTAGACTCTGTGCAGCAACACCTGCAGCTGTAACTGGAGCCATAGCGCCAGCAACAATAAATGGCGTTATAACTGTTGCCTGATTATTGCGCGCATAGACCTTTAATGAACCTAGCATTGTTGCATCAAATGACATTGGTGAACTAGCATTAATTAAACTAATTAAAACGCAGTTATTGTCTACGAATTCATCACCAAAAACAATTTTTACCATATCAACTGTATCTTGGGCTCTCTCAGCCGCAGTGACTGAACCCATAAAAGCCTTGTCAGAGTATTTGATATGGCTGTATACCATATCAAAATGACGTTTATTGACTGGTAAATCGACTGGTTCGCAAATTGTTCCTCCAGAATGGTGAAGATTTTCTGACATATATGCTAATTTGACAAAATTACGAAAATCCTCAATATTCGCATAGCGACGACCCTCATCCATATTGTGTATAAAAGGTGGTCCATATGCTGGCACTAGCACCATATTGTCACCACCAATAACTACGCTTTTTTCAGAGTTTCGAGCATGCTGAATAAACTCTTTTGGCGCGGACTCTTGAATAATTTTTCTACACATTTCTCGCGGAAATCGTACACGCTCACCATCAATTCTAGCACCTGCTGATGCAAAAATATCAAGTGTTTCTTGATCTTCAGAAAATACAATACCAACCTCTTCTAATATAGTGTCTGCATTTTCTTCAATAACACCTAACTCATCATCACTTAGAATACTATAGTGGGGTATTTTGCGTTTAATATAAGCCGGAGCCTGAGGTAGCTCCTGTGCTTTAGATTCCTGAGCACTTCTTCTACGTCTTCGCCTTTCTCTTGCCATTTTGACTACCTTTAAATATTTTTTTTATTTCGATATTACCTTTCTTCTTCTTACTTTATTAATCTTTTGCTCTTTCAAAGGAGAGACACTGAATTTCATCGCATCAACAAAATATTGTTGGAATTTTGATTCAGTAGCGGTCTCAATTTTGACGACTTTTTCTACGGCATCTATAATTAATTTTCGTTTACCAACATCTAATAGAGCTGCACTTGCGCCAATTCCAGCCGCATTACCTACAGAAATTATCTTTTCTTCAGTTGCAGTTGGAATGATATCCAGCATTGCAACATATCTAGCGTCTAAATGAGCGCCAAATGCTCCTGCCAATAATACTTGGTCAAAGTCACTACAGTCAAGATAATCCATCAATATTGAAACACCGGCAGAAAGAGCGGCTTTAGCTAGCTGGATTGAGCGTATGTCAACTTGTTCAACATAAATTGACTGTTCACCTTGGTCAACTAACAAAAACCTTGTAGTGTTACCATTTTTTGAAAAGCGGCCTGGCGCAACTGATTCAACAAAAAGACCACTTTGATCAATGATGCCAGCCTCAGCAAAAGAAACAATAGCCTCAATAATTCCACTACCACAAATACCTATAGCTTTTATTTGAGCTAGTTCGAAATTTGGTTCATCGGACCAAGCATCACAACCGATAACTTTGTAGCGAATATTTAATGTTTCTTTATCAATTCTAACCCTCTCAATTGCGCCATAAGTTGCCCTTACGCCCGAACTAATTTCCGCACCTTCAAATGCAGGGCCAGTTGGGGAAGAGGTTGCATAAACTTTACTATTTTTTGCTAACATAATCTCTGCATTAGTACCAATATCGACAAGCAAAGTTGTTTGTGAGTGCATCACATGCATTTGGCTAAGATAGGCGGCAGCTGTATCAGCGCCAACATGTCCAGCAATCAATGGCAAAAAAGATATTCTTGTTTTAGCATATAAATCTAAACCCAAATCCTTGGCATCAACATCTAGCCAATTTCTTGTTGCAACTGTGAAAGGCGCTTGCCCAAGTTCAACAGGTGAAATACCGAAAAAGAGATGATGCATAATTGGGTTACCAACAAGAACGATTTCTAATAATTTATTCCATTCAATTTCTAGTATTTCACAAGCCTCATGAAGCATCTCAGTAATTTTAGTTCTTACAGCTCTAGTTAATTTTTTGTCTCCATCTGCATTCATCATGACATAGGAGACTCTACTCATGAGATCTTCACCATATCGAATCTGTGGATTCATTGCGGATGATTCATATACCAACTTTCCATTTTGCAGGTTATAAATATAGAGCGCCAAAGTTGTTGAACCGATATCAATTGCAGCACCAATAATCTGATGTTTATCCTGAGGATAGAGTGCTACCACCTCATCAAGATCACGCACTGCAACAGTGAGACTGCCTTTTGTCTCATGAATTAAACTTTGCATTCCTGTTAACAAGCTAAAATCAATTTTTGCATTAATATCATACTTTTCAAGCTGCACAATGAGGTTTTCCGTAGCTGAAGGATTCTTATCTAATGTTGACTCATCAAGTTTACAATCTATGAGACTAATTGCACACGAAATAGAGTAGTCTTGTTTTGCATTTTTTTTGCTAATGTATGCTTTATGTTCCTGACTTTCTTCTGGCACATCTATTACTAAGTCACCCTGAATACAAGTCTGGCAGGCTAAACGCCTGTTTTTATAAGTGGGATTATCGGCAATTAATTGTCTTTCTAGACTGGTCATTCCGCTGATATTTTCGGGGCGACATTCAACTCCAAATTTTTGGTGTTTGCCTTCAGAAACTTCAATCCAACATTGATGACATTGGCCATAACCCCCACAAAGAGAACGTATAGCAACGCCAGCTTCTTGTGCAACTTGAAGCAGGGTTTCACCTTGCTCAGCCCTGTATTTAAGACCTGACGGTGTAAAACAAATTTGTTGTGTATCATCCATGTCTAGATATCTCCATCTAATTTGCTATCGCCGTAACCTTCAGATTGTTCCTCGTTTATGTTAATTTCATAATAGCAACCTTTCTCTTCTGTAAAGATATGGTGCCATACTCCTAAATCTTTTGTATCCTCGATACTTCCTGCCGTTACACTTATCGTCGCTCTATTATCGTTTTGCCAAAACATATGCGCACCACAATTATCACAAAATCCATGTCGTGAACCTTCGTGCGTATAGAACCATTTAATTTTACCTTCAATTTTTATTTTATCCCTTTTTGTCTGACAAGCAGCCATATAGTGCCCCGTCATCTTGCGGCATTGTTCACAATGACAATAAGAAACATCTGATAAGTCATAAGCCTCATAGATGGCCTTGCCACAAACGCAAGAACCCTTATATTTTATTGATGACATATATAGCTCACTTAGGTACGCCTTCTACGACGACGACTTTGACGAGTTGAACCGCCTTCCGAGGATGGCTCTTTATAATTCGATATCCAAGCACTACAGCCATCATCGACTCCAGTCAAAACATCTGCTGCTCTAATTGCCTGAACTAACTCTGGGTGTAGCGGGTTAACTATTGCTGATGTCATTCCCGCAGCTATCGACATTGGTAAAAAAGCATTATTAATACCATTACGCTCTGGCAAACCAAAACTCACATTTGAGGCTCCACAGGTTGTATTTACCTTGAGTTCAATACGTAATCGACGCACTAAATCAAAAACTTGATTGCCTGCCTGTGAAATAGCTCCTATAGGCATCACTAATGGGTCAACGATAACGTCTTGAGGCTTGATACCGTAATCTGCTGCATGTTCAACAATTTTTTTTGCAACTTTAAATCTCTCATTTGGATCTTCATTTATTCCAGTCTCGTCGTTGGAAATTGCTACAACAGCGGCATCATATTTTTTTACCAAAGGAAGAACACGCTCTAAAACCTCTAACTCGCCTGTTGTAGAATTTACTAATGCACGACCTTGATATACAGCAAGACCGGATTCGAGAGCTTCAATAATTGACGAGTCAATAGACAGAGGAACGTCTACAACAGACTGGACACGCTTTATTGCTTCGGCTAGGATAGCTGGCTCATCTGCAAGGGGAATTCCGGCATTTACGTCAAGCATCTGTGCGCCCGCTGAGACTTGCGCAATAGCCTCTGACTCTACTCGTGAATAATCGCCATCCTTCATTTCAGCAGCGAGAGTTTTTCTACCTGTCGGGTTTATTCGTTCACCAATCATTACAAATGGTTGACCAAAGCCGATCGTTACTTCTTTAGATGCTGATGTTAGTGTTGTTGTTGCCAATTTATATACTCCTTAATATTTAATTAATTATCGATTGTCGCTTTTTTGATCCAAGCAGTAGTGGCTTTTATACCTCCCAAGGTAAAAAAATGAATATTACTTATATTGAAGTTTGGATTTTCTGCTCTATGTCTAGCTAAAGTTTCTAGAAAATCATTTGGCTGAAACGGTAATAATAGTTTTTTCACATCTTTTGCTCTTTTTTGTAAAACGTTTAACGAAGGCCCAATACCACAAGCGATTGAGTACTTAATTAACGTTTGTAATTTTGCGGGTCCGGCTACCCCTATATGTATAGGTATATTTATTCCCTTTTCAATTAGCGAGTTCGCCCACTCAATAACTGGATTGGCTTCAAAGCAAAATTGTGTGGTTAATGCCAATGCTATATCTGTTCGTTCATTAAATTTCTGCTTCCAAAGCAAAGCTTCATTAAGATTTCTATTTGAACCATCATGATCAATATCTTTGTTGCCTTCCGGATGCCCTGCAAAATGTAGATTTTTAAAATTATATTTGTCAAAAAGCTCTGTTTCAACCAATTGCATTGAATTTTCAAACTCTCCATAGGGATTAGTAACTCCTCCGGCCAAAAGTAAAGCTTGCTCAATATCAGCCTCACCTTGATATTTTTTTATCCAATCTTCTAAAGTGCTTTTGTTTTTAATAGTACGAGCAGTGAAGTGTGGCATAACGGCAAAACCTTCAATTTTTAGTCGCTTAGCTGTTTGTATCATGTCACCAATTGGAACCCCTTCAACATGGGCAATATATATTCTAGTATTTATTGGCAGTATATCTTTAAAACTTTCAATTTTGGACGCGGTACTTGGTATAACTTCGATTGAAAAATCAATTAAAAAATCCCTAAGATTTGCACTCACTTTTTGATCTTTATCTATCGAATTAAAGAAATTTGATAATGACATTTTTTCTCCAAAATGGTTTACCAACTAATATGATTAACTAGTTTTTGATACATTTTTTTTTCTACCTTGAAATTTCTAATGATTTAATATCTATATCATCAAAAACAGAGTTAAGCTTTCCAGTCCCCACAAATCTATATTCATACTCAAAACCAAAATCTTTTGCATACTTTTGAGCATCTTTTTGCCATTTTTTATTTTCGGTTTGCGCTAAGTAAACTAGTTTTTTATAATGTTGGAAGTAAGCATCGAAAAGTTCCGGGTTTTTATCAAGCCCTAACCCTTTGATCATAATTCTATTAAAATTCTTTACTAAATAATCTGTCAAATAAAAAGTTCCCAACTCCTGTTCCGATAACTGCTCAAAAACATCTGAACCAGCAAAAAATTCATAGCAATGTGCCCCATCAATTCTCTTTGCACCATACTTTTCTATAACTCTATCAAGTGCCCCTCCAGTACCACAGTCGGCATACGCAATATAAATTTCCTTATAAAGATGGGCATTTTCTGACAAAAAATCTTCAACTCCTGGCGCTATTAATTGGGGCGTATTGTGCCAACTTGCTGGAAGGCATTGTAATTGGACGTTTTCCGATAATTTAGGATTCTGCTCTATTAGTCTAAGCAAGTCGTATACAAGCGCACCACAACCTAAAACTAATCTTTTTTTAGCTGTATCGGAATGCTTGTTATCGGTGACCGCGCTTTTTTCCCAAGTCTCGCACATACTCTTCCGCCATTTCAGCACTGCGTGCAGCATCGCGACCATACGCAGGCACACCTATTGCGTCAGCAAATTCTTGGTTAAGTGGCGCACCACCACACATAATATGGACATCCTTTCGTAAGCCGCGCTTCTCCATTTCTTCAACCACAACTCCCATATAAGGCATAGTTGTTGTTAACAATGCAGACATTCCAACAATAACTGGCTGATGCTCATCAATTGCCTCTAAATAATTTTCTACTGGATTGTTGATGCCTAAGTCAATAACTTCGAAGCCAGCTCCTTCCAACATCATGCCAACGAGGTTTTTTCCAATGTCATGAATATCACCCTTAACGGTGCCAATTACGAATTTACCCAAGGAAGTATCTTCTGCAGATTGTGATAGGATTGGACGTAGTATATTCATTCCGCCTTTCATAGCACCAGCACATTTGAGTACCTCAGGAACAAATAAAATGCCATCCCTAAAATCTATGCCTACAATTTTCATGCCGGCAACAAGCGCTTCACCAAGAACATCATTGGCATCCCAGCCTCGATTTAGTAGAATTTCTGTACCCTCAGTAACCTCCTCATCTAGGCCATCATAAAGGTCATCTTGGATTTGTTCTACCAGTTCCTTATCATCCAAGTCGTTCAAATCCAAATCGTCTTCTTCGCTCATCGTGCGTACCTTTCTCTATGACTTAACATTAGGTTGTAAAAAATCGGAACGATACCCTTTATTTTTTTTGCTGTCAATCATTAAATTAACAATTTTTTTATGTGCTTAATTGCCAATTCTAATATATGCAACATGTGATTCAAATTTAATTTGATTTTGCAGTTCGATTGACCGATTAAATTTTATTACTTTATAGCATTCATAAAGTTTTGATAAATTATTCTGGCACAACTCATACATTGGTCTATGGTGGCATCTGTTGCTACCTTCATATTATCCAATGCTCCATCACCGAGCGCCGACCTTAAAGCTTCAGCATAGGCAGGAACAGCTCCCCAGTTATCTACTGTATCAGGTTCAATTTCGACATGATATTGCATCGACCATGCATTCTCGCCAACTCTCATTGCCTGTACCGAACAAATATCAGATTTAGCTAATATTATGGCTTCTTCTGGTGCCTGAGCAACGCGCACCGAATGCCACTGTAAACACTGTTGTGTAATTGGAGTACCTTTAAAAAGTGGATCAGCCTTTCCATCTTCAGTTAATTCAACCTCAAGTACTCCAATTTCCGGAATTTTTTGTGGACCACAAGTCCCCCCCAAAGCATCTGCTAAAAGCTGATGACCTAAGCACAAGCCTAGATAGGGTTTGCCTAAATCTCTTACCCAATGACGTATAGCGGCTTTTTCAGCAATTAACCATGGGCACTCCTCAATATCCCAAACATCCATAGGACCGCCCATGACCCAAAGTGCATCATATTCATCCAAATTAGGAATTGATTCACCACGATGCAAATTTACAGCTTCCCATTCAATATTATCTTCCGCTAGAAACTGTCTAAGGGAACCAGGGTGTTCACAATCGATATGCTGAAAAACAAGTAAACGCATGTTTAATTTCAAATTTTATTTTGCTATGTAATAGAATCAATATACCAGTTTATTTTCATTTTTTTTGTTTCATAAATTAACAAGATATTAGTTTATTAGAAATAATAATTTGGATATACTGTTCTCAGTATTTATCAAAATATAAAATGACTCAGTACAAAAAATTATTAAGTTTCGCCATTATTGCTGCGAGCGTACTTTTGGCCATAAACTTTGGCTTTAGATCCTCATTAGGTCTATTCTTGACACCCGTCTCAGAGTCATTCGGTTATGGTCGTGAAATTTTTGCATTCTCACTCGCATTACAAAATCTTTTCTGGGGTTTGTTCCAACCTTTGGCTGGTGCAATTGCAGATAAATATGGCACTGCAAAAGTAATCATAATTGGTTCAATACTTTATGCTCTTGGGCTCTATATCACTGGAACTGCAGATAGTTTTATCGATCTTCATATAGGGGCAGGTATCCTGATTGGTATGGGTATTGCTGGAACTGGTCTTGGCGTAGTACTTCCAGCTATGGCAAGAATGGTTAGGCCTGAAAAACGAGCTTTTGCTTTAGGCATAGGAACCGCTGCTGGTTCGGCTGGACAATTCCTTTTAATACCTGTAGCGAGAGAATTTCTTGTGACATATGGCTGGCAAATGGCACTGATAATCATGGCAATTGGCTCACTTTCAATGATACTTTTTACCCCCGTATTTAAAGGCGATAAAAAAACTAACACTCAAACAAATGATGAGCCACAACAAAATCTAAGGGAGGCGCTCAATGAGGCCTCCAAACATTTTCATTACTGGCTACTCATTGCCGGCTTTTTTGTGTGCGGCTTTCAACTGGCATTTATAACTGTCCATATGCCCTCTTATTTAGCTGACAAAGGTTTTGATAGTTCAGTCGCTGCAGCAAGTTTATCCATTATTGGGCTGTGCAACATCGCTGGCTCACTAACCGCAGGACACCTTTCAGGAATATATTCAAAAAAATGGATCTTGACTTTTATCTACGGAGCAAGGTCAATAGTTATTGTGTTATTCCTTGTTTTACCTATTTCTATTTTTTCAGTTTATGCATTTTCATTCGCCACGGGATTTCTTTGGCTAGCAACTGTCCCTCCAACCTCAGGACTAGTTGCACAAATGTTTGGCCTAAGATATATGGGGACACTTTACGGTATAGTATTTTTAAATCACCAAATTGGTTCATTTACTGGCGTATGGCTTGGAGGTTACTTATTTGATACAACTGGCTCTTACGATCAGATATGGTGGTGGGCCGCCATCATTGCTGCAATTACAGCAATTATTCATGTATTTATTGATGAGCGTCCAGTTGCAAGGCTAAGGCATGCAGCCAAGGTTATATAAATATTTTATTTGTTCGTCAGACTATGATAATAGGGCAACGCTTTTAATTTGCGCATAAAGTTTTTTACCAACCTTCAAATCTAGTTGTTCTGCTGACTTTCTAGTAATGCATGAAAGCAGTAAATCACTACCAGCAATTAGTCTAATCTGCACTTGAGCTTTTCCCTCATCTGCAATTGCTTCGATAGTTACAGGTATTATATTTAATATGCTTGTATCACTTTGCCTATGAATAGTTAAACTGATGTCACGTGCCTCAATTCTAAGTCTTACACGCTCGCCCTTTGATAATTGTTTTCTAGGAATAACAAACTGTCCACCAGAAAAATCGATATGAGTTAGATTATATTTTTCATCATATTTACTAACTACTGCCTTAATAATTGAAGCCGCCCTTTCTCCATGAGAGAGTGTCAAATCTAATCTAGTTAACATGTCTGTAATCTCACCACTAGCCGAGACCTTTCCTTCTTCTAAAAGAACTAAATGGTCACCTAGATATGCAGCCTCATCAATAGAGTGAGTCACATAGATGATGGGAATGTTTAACTTGAGGGGCAAGAGTTCTAGAAATGGCAGTATTTCCCTTTTATGCTGTTCTCCAAGTGACGCTAAAGGCTCATCCATTAAAAGTATTTCTGGTGCAGACGATAAAGCCCTAGCAATTGCGACTCTTTGACGCTCTCCACCTGATAAATCGACAACTTTTCTATTAATTAGATGATCTATTTGGAGTAACGCTATAGCTTCATCCATAACTGATTGATTGGTCATCTTTGAGCGCTTATAGCCGTACTCTATATTGCGCTTGACACTGAGATGTTTGAATAAACTAGGTTCTTGAAAAACATACCCTATTGAACGCTGGTGTGTCGGCAATAATTGCTTATCACTCTCCCAAATTACGTCACCAACTTTTAGATAACCATTGTTTTTTTCAAGTCCTGAAAGAGCTCTTAATAGAGTTGTCTTGCCTGAACCAGAGGGACCGAAAATAACTGTAACTCCTTTCAAAGGTATCGACAAATCAAAATCCATTGAAAAATTATCGTTGGTGATTTTGAAGCGACACTCGATACTCATCAGTTACTTCCTCGAAATAAAAAAAATCTACGATTTAAACTATAAACAAACACTAAAGTAATAAAAGAAATTAGCAACAAACCACCTGCAAGCCAATGGGCATTACCATACTCCAATGCCTCAACATGTTCATATATGGCAATGGAAAGCACCTGTGTCTCTCCAGGAATATTTCCTCCAATCATTAACACAACACCAAATTCACCGATTGTGTGTGCAAAACCTAACACTGTAGCAGTGATAAAACCTGTTCGTGCCAATGGTAAAACGATAGTAAAAAAACGATCTATTGGGGTTGCCCTAAGTGTGGCAGCAACTTCTATTGGTCGAGTGCCAATATTTGTAAATGCATTTTGTAATGGTTGGACCACGAATGGTAATGAATAAATAACTGAGCCAATAACTAAACCTGCAAAGGTAAATGCCAATGGTTGACCACTAATCCAGCGAGAAATTTCACCCAAAGGGCCATTAGAGCCAAGTGCAATTAGTAAATAAAAACCCAAGACAGTTGGTGGCAAGACAAGCGGCAAGGCAATCAAGGCCTCAATTAGTACCTTTGGCCTACATTGAGTTCTAGAAAGCCACCAAGCCAAAGGTGTACCTAATAATAACAAGATTAAAGTACTCACAGTCGCCAACTTAAGAGTAACAATTAGAGCTGCTATATCAAATTCATTTAGCATTATGGTAGGTCATAACCAGATCTCGCAATAATACTTGTAGCTTCATTGCTTTTAATAAAAGTCAAAAAATCCCTTGCCAAATCGTTATCCTTTATTAGAACTACTTGCTGCTCAATTGGTGTATACATTTTTTTAGGTACTTCCCAAAATGAACCGCTAATTGGATGAGTTAAATTTTTAATTTGCGAATATGCAATAAACCCCAATTCAGCATTACCACTACTAATAAACTGGAATGTTTGCGCAATATTTTCACCCCGCACCAAACGATTTTGTATATTTTCCCATAGATTAAGTGACCTTAAAACCTCTTCAGCAGATTTACCGTAGGGAGCAAGCTTGGGATTAGCTATTGCCAAAAATCGATAGTCTTTATTTATTAGCACCTCTCCATTAATATCAACATAATCATCTATTGAGCTCCAAAGAATTAATTTACCTTTAGCATAGGTAAATCTTGAACCTATATTAATCATCCCTTCTTGTTCCAGTAATTTCGCATGTTTTAAGTCGGCAGAAAAAAAGATATCAAAAGGCGCACCATTCAAAATCTGTGCATAGTGCTTTCCTGAAGAACCAGGTATTAATATCAACTTGTGTTGCTGACCAGAAGAGCCAACTGTTTTATGCTCAAAGCGCTCCGCAATCACCTTAATGGTTGAATAAAAGTTGCTTGCCACTGCAATACGCAATTCATCTGCCTGTGATAATCTTGGAAAAATCATAACAACAAAAGAAATAAAACAAAAAATCAAACAATTTATCCCTAATTTTTGATAAAAATTATTCAATTTCAACCCTAAAAAAATATCTCTTAAGTTAATAAAGATCGATAAAAATAATATTTCATCGACTGAGGTATAGATAATGTATCATGTCACCTATTATTTATGTAAATCAATGCTAATTAAACAGAAGATTATTATAAAAGAAAAGTCAATTATCAATACTGATGTAAGAATATGAAGTTTTTAAGATCTTTTTTTTCCTTTGTGCTTTTGTTTGGATTTTTCCATCATGTTAATGCTGACTTCCAAGTTGGATTAGATGCCTATAATGCAGGTGAATACCAAGAAGCATTTCAAGAATGGAAAGTCCTGGCCGAGAGTGGCGAAGCAAGGGCGCAATACAATATAGCTTGGATGTATAACTATGGCGTCGGCACCCTAAAAGATCGAAGCGCTTCAGTAGATTGGTATAAGAAATCTGCAGAGCAAGGTTATATTCATGCGCAGTATAACTTAGGAAATATGTACCTTAGAGCGGATATAGCAGAATACGAAGAGGCAGTTTATTGGTTTCGTAGAGCTGCTGAACAGGGGGACGCGCCCGCACAATACAACCTTGGTCTAATGTATGCCAATGGAAAAGGTGTCTCTAAAGATATATGTCAATGCAGAATTTGGATAAAGAAAGCTTCTGAAAACAATGATACGCATATTCAGTTACTTGCTAAAACCTTTTGGGAAGAGCATGGGCTTGCAGAGCTTTCATGTTGAAAGAACACTAAAAATAACAAAAAAATTTAGTGTTAATACCCCTTGTTGAAGTCAAACTTGTATGGCAACTATTGAACAAGACTCAACACTTGTCTTTTCTGCCTCAATAATCGCAATCGATTCAGCCGCCTGATTCAATAAATCCATATTCGTCTTTTTGTTGTTCATAATTTCATTCACAAATGTTTTTATTTCATATTCGTAACCCATGCCTCGATTTAATTCAATTAATTGAGGTTCTTGGCCTGACCTAAATACTGTCAAGGTCTCGTTTTGATCTAATAAATAACAAGCTGTTGCATTTTCAAAATTTGCTGTATAGGACATATTAAATCCATACCCTTCTTGCATGGTCCAGGTGCCTTCAGCGATAACAAGTGGATTTAATTTGTTGCTACTATAGATGTAGTTGGTTGCAACATGATCAACGCCACCGCTAGGTCCTCTATAACCCTGACTAAAAACAGCAGGAACGCCGAAACAATAATTTATAAAATCTGTATCATGAATATGAAGATCCAGTAATGCACCGCCACACTCTTCTTCACTGCTATAGAATGAGCCACCTGGATGGTTGGTTTGCCTTTTACAGCTTAATGATAGACATCTGCCATATGTGTTTTCATCAATAGCTTTCTTTAACCAAACCCAAGCAGGCCAGTAGCGTAAACACATGGCTGACATAATATTCTTGGATGATTTTTTTGCTAAACTTAGTATTTGCTGTGCCTCAGAATAAGTTCGTGCTAAGGGCTTTTCTACTAAAACATGTTTGTCTTTTGATAGAGCCTCTTTTACAAAATTGAAATGTAAATTTGTGCCTACACAAATATCTACAAGTTCAACATTTTTATCATTGATGAGGTCGAATCCATTTAGATATAGCTTTGCATTAATCTTATCAACACTTCCCTTTGCTTGTCCACTAATATTGCCCTGGGCACGACTAGAACCATCAAGTCTAGTTTGTATTGCATCTGAAATTGCCACTACCTTGACACTATCCATCTGAGCATAA
>CAZSHL010000019.1:0-15737 GCA_964606585.1 uncultured Piscirickettsiaceae bacterium | reverse complement strand
GTATGCCAGAGGTTTGCTCTTTAGCGCTAACTGAAAGAAGGCCATCAGCGTCTACTTGAAATTCGATAAGAATGCGTGCACTACCGGCAACCATTGGCGGTATTCCCTTGAGTTCAAATTTACCTAATGAGCGACAATCTTTAGTTAATTCACGTTCACCTTGGAATACATGAATGCTCATTCCTGTCTGACCATCCTTAAACGTTGTAAACTCCTGTGCACGTGAAGTTGGTATAGTTGTATTTCGATGAATTATTTTCTCCATCAATCCACCCATAGTTTCAAGTCCTAAAGATAAAGGCATTACATCTAACAGTAAAATATCATTCTTACTTTTATTGCCAACCAAAATATTAGCCTGTATTGCAGCTCCCTTAGCGACAACTTCATCAGGGTCGATTGAACAGAGTACAGGCTTTTTAAATAGACCCCCTACTTTTTCTCTTATTGCGCTCATTCTCGTTGATCCTCCGACCATTATGACATCTTTTATTTCAGCCATTTCAATGCCTGCGTCCCTTAAAGCACCCTTGGTTATCAATAAAGTTCTATTAATCAATGGCTCTGCAAGTGATTCAAAATGAGCCTTGGTTATCAGGTAGTGTTTATCGTCAACATAAAAATCAGCTTTATTTTTTTTTGTTAGAGTCTCTTTTGCTATTTGTGCAAGCTTCTTAATTGTTTGAATTTGACTAGCATTAAGTTTTTTAAGGTTTAACACATTTATACAATCTTCAATAATCAAATCATCAAAGTCATCACCTCCTAGATTAGAATCCCCACCTGTTGAAAGTACTTGAAAAATGCCTTTTGTAAAACTAAGTATTGAGATATCAAATGTACCCCCACCTAAATCATATACAGCATGAATCCCCTCTTCACCTGATTCAAGACCATAGGCAATGGCTGCAGCTGTTGGTTCATTTAAGAGTCTTAAAACATTTATACCTGCAAGCTTTGCAGCATCTTTTGTAGATTGCCTCTGGCTATCATTAAAGTAGGCAGGAACTGTAATTACTGCACCAATCAAATCACCGCCAAGAGCCCCCTCTGCTCTATTTTTTAGAGCGGACAAGATGCTAGAGGAAATTTCGACAGCACTTAGATCACCCATAGCTGTTTGAAATAATACGTTTTTTCCATTCTCTAAGAGTTTATATGGACAATTCTTGAACTCACTAACCTCCTTAAACCCTAAACCCATAAATCTTTTTACTGAAGAGATTGTATTAGTAGGATCAGTTTTTGCGTAATGGCAAGCATCACATCCTACCGTTAGCTTTTTTCCTTGCCCACAATATACAACCGAAGGCATCATAGCTTCATCATTATCATCCTTAATTAGTGAAACCTTTCCGCTAATCACACTTGCAACTAAAGAGTTTGTTGTACCTAAATCTATCCCACAAGCTAGATTATGATGATGAGGAATGGTTGATTGACCAGGCTCAGAAATTTGTAATAATGCCATATTTGTTATAACCACTCATCAATTAATGAAGCAGCCTCTCTATTGAGCTGTTCGTAGAACTTTAATTCTCTAACAAGTACTGTAGCAAGTTTATAATCATTCAAGTTAGAAAAGGCATCTGCCAATAAAGCTACATTATCCTGTATAAATGACTTAACACATTTAATAAAATCATCCAAAGCTAGGCTATCTTTCTGTCTCTTTATAACTTCTAAATCCTCTCTTAATTCAATCTGAGTTAATAAAAACCTAGAATCCATCATTGTATCTTTATCATCGAAAGGATAAATATCTTCCATATTCAGCATATATTCAGCTCTTTTTAAGGGAGACTTTAATGCGTCATATGCTGAATTAATTAAAGCTGAATTTTGTAAAGCTTGGAGTTGTTCTGCTTCACTCTTTATTGTAAATTTATCTGGATGGAATAGTGAGATTTGCTTTTGGTAGGCGATTAATAAATCATTTGCATCAACATTAAAAGATTTAGTAATATCGAATAACTCGAAATAATTTTGCGCCATCTTATCACCAAGATTATGTCTTAACTAGAAGAAACTAAACAGTGAAAGATTCACCACAGCCACACTCAGCTTTGGCATTAGGGTTATTAAATTCAAAACCCTCATTTAGCCCTTCTTTCTTAAAATCAACCTCAGTTCCATCAATATATAAAAGACTTTTAGCATCAACAATCAACTTAATGCCTTTTTCCTCAAAAAGAGTATCGTCATCATTAACAATATCTACAAACTCCATGTTGTAACCTAGACCTGAACAGCCAGTAGTTTGCACAGATAGCCTTACACCTACACCAGTACCTCGATTAGCTAAATAATCAACCATACGATCTGCGGCGTTTTGAGTTAATGTGATTGACATTCTTATTCGACCTTGCTCTTTAAATCATTTATTGCAGCCTTAATTGCGTCTTCAGCTAATACTGAACAATGAATTTTTACTGGTGGTAAATCTAATTCTTCGACTATTTCAGTATTTTTAATTTGTGAAGCTTCATCAAGAGTCTTGCCTTTAACCCATTCAGTTAACAAGGAAGATGAAGCTATCGCTGAACCGCAACCATAGGTTTTAAATTTAGCTTCTTCAATGACACCCTCATCATTAACTTGAATTTGTAAACGCATCACATCTCCACAAGCAGGAGCTCCAACCATACCAGTGCCAACATTACTAGAATTTTTGTCCAATACACCTACATTACGAGGATTTTCATAGTGATCTAAAACTTTCTTGCCATATGCCATAACTACTCCAAATTAATGCTTATATTTTACTCGGTATTATATTAGTGTGCAGCCCACTCGACCTTGCTAATGTCAATACCCTCTTTATACATATCCCATAGTGGCGATAATTCTCTCAATTTCTCAACTTTTTCACGTACTAATTTCACTGCATGTTCTATATCTGCTTCTTTAGTATATCGACCGATAGTGAAACGAATTGAACTGTGGGCTAGTTCATCATTGAGTCCTAAAGCTCTTAAAACATAGGATGGTTCAAGACTAGCTGAAGTACAAGCAGATCCAGATGAGACTGCAACATCAGAAATAGCCATCATTAATGATTCACCTTCTACATAGTTAAAGCTAATATTTAAGTTACCAGGAATTCTTTGTTCAAGATCACCATTAATAACAACTTCTTCCATGTCAGAAAAGCCTTCAAGCAAAAGATTTCTTAGCTTTGATATTCTTTTATTGTCTTCTGACATTTCTTTCTGTGCAATAGCAAATGCATACCCCATGCCTACAATCTGATGTGTGGCTAATGTACCTGAGCGCATACCTCTCTCATGACCTCCGCCATGCATTTGGGCCTCGATACGAACTCTAGGTTTACGCCTGACATAAAGTGCTCCAATACCTTTTGGACCATAAATTTTATGCGCTGTTAGACTCATAAGGTCAACAGGAAGGGTTGATAGATCAATTTCAATCTTACCAACAGATTGAGCTGCATCAACATGAAAAAAAACTTTCTTATCTCGACAAACATCTCCAATTGATCGTATATCCTGTATTACACCTATTTCATTATTGACATGCATTATTGAGACAAGGATGGTATCTTCACGAATCTCATTCTTCAATACCTTAATATCCAATAATCCATTTTTAAGCGGATCTAGATAACTAACTTCAAATCCTTCTCTTTCTAGTTGGCGACATGTATCTAGAACGGCTTTGTGTTCTGTTTTCATGGTAATTATGTGTTTGCCACGTTTCTGATAAAAATGTGCAATTCCTTTAATCGCAAGGTTGTCAGACTCTGTTGCACCTGAAGTCCAGATAATCTCTCTTGAATCCGCGCCTATCAAGTTTG
This sequence comes from uncultured Piscirickettsiaceae bacterium, assembly GCA_964606585.1. GTDB lineage: Bacteria > Pseudomonadota > Gammaproteobacteria > PS1 > Pseudothioglobaceae > Pseudothioglobus. The sequence goes on along the minus strand of CAZSHL010000019.1, from coordinate 11,920 downwards.
CTACCTGTTCTCGTGCTTTATCGATAGCTTTTTCTGCTTGCCAACCATAATAATGTGAACGTGATGCTGCGTTACCAAAATCACCTTCCATAGTTAAATATTTTGCCATTTTTTCAGCCACACGCCTATCAACTGGAGTAGTAGCTGAGTAATCCATATAAGTTGGTGTAATCATCAAAATGTCTCTTTAGTTATTAGAAATATTAATTTGTTCTTTCTGTTTGTAATCATCAAAATGTCTCTTTAGTTATTAGAAATATTAATTTGTTCTTTCTGTTTGTAATCATCAATAACTTGTTGAAGGTTTCTACCACTTAAAAAGCTTCTAATTTGATCACTTACTTCACACCAAAGATGATGAGATAAACATAATTTTCCTCTTAAACAATTTTCCTTGCCATGACATCTCCTTAAATCTATATTTTCATCTACAGATTCAATAATACTGGTTAGTGATATATCCTCAGGTTCTTGATTTAAAAGATAACCACCGCCAGGGCCACGTACACTTTTAACCAAAGAAGCTTTGCGTAATTTTGCGAACAACTGTTCAAGGTAGGATAAGGAAATATTTTGTCTTTGTGAAATCATTTCTAAGGTCACGGGTCTGCTTGAATCATTTGATGCCAAATCAAGCATAGCAGTAACTGCATATCTACCTTTTGTCGTTAATTGCATAGGACATTCAAGCTAGTTTAGATTAACCATATTATACTATTAACCTACAAAAACAGTCAAGTATTATTTTCATCTTCAGATTAGTTATTTTCAATGCTATCTGAATCTATATTTATGGTTGATTTTTGTTTAACATCAACTACTTTAGAAACCTTTTCGAGCTGCTTATCTATATCTTCAAGATGTTCAATAATAGAATTAACAGCCTGAACTGTAGGATCATTGGCGCTCCCACTTGAGCTTGCAGCATAGGAATCAAATTTGTCATCAAAGTTGATTGTTTTATTGACAATTCGACCTGGAATACCAACAACTGTGGAATTATCTTCTATTGACTTTACAACTACAGAATTAGAACCAACACGGACATTTTCTCCTAGAGTTATTGGGCCTAATATCTTTGCACCAGCACCAATAATAACACCATCTTTGAGTGTAGGATGGCGTTTTACCTTATCCCAAGTTGTTCCGCCTAGAGTGACACCATGATACATCATACAGTCATCACCTATTTCAGCAGTCTCTCCGATTACCACACCCATACCGTGGTCAATAAAAAAACGACGCCCGATAACAGCTCCCGGATGAATTTCTATTCCGGTTATCCAACGTGCAAATGTCGAGATAAATCGAGCTAACCAATATAACTTACACTTCCATAGGAAATGCGTTAATCTATAGATAATTACTGCCTGAACACCTGAATAACAAGTAAGAATCTCAAAAACATTTCGAGCAGCTGGGTCGCGTTTAAATACACTACGTACATCTTCAAAAATTTTCATAAATTAATTATACCATTGTTGCTAATATCATTTACTTATCGCCAGTCAAAATACTAACTTAAATAGTAGTTGTATTGGGATAAATTAGTTATAGGATTTTGTTGACTTGAAGCGCTTATAGGACCACATATATTGCTCCGGGAATCTAGTGATTAATTCCTCTATCGATTGATTCATGTGTGTTACCTGTTCTAACAAATTATCACTATCAAGGTTAATTTTGATTGGCTCAAAATTAAGATCAAACCCTCTGCCTTTATCGAGTCGATTAGCCCACAATAAAACAATCTTGGCATCATTTTTCTTAGCCAGCCTTACGAGCAAAGTCATTGTACTGACTTGTTGGTTAAAAAATGGCGCCATTATATTTCCTTCATCTCCAGGATCTTGGTCAGGCAATATACCTACAAGTTGACCTGCATTTAGAGCACGCTGTAATTTCAAAACTCCAGATTTATCAGCGCTAGCCATAATTAGATTTCCTTTATTTCTACGCTCAAAGAGATATTGATTTTGTTGCGCCTTTCTTAAAGGTTTATATAAAAAAGTAACAGGTCTTTTAATAGCAATAATTCTTCCTGTGATTTCCCAGCAACCGATATGGGGCACAAGAAGTATTGTCTTAGTATTTTCGTCAATATATTTTTGACCATGAATGTTGCGAATAAATTTTTCGTTTTCCTTAAAACTTTGATTCCAAATAAGAGCAGATTCTGTTAGATTCTTTCCTACTTCGATTAGAGATTTTTTAACCAAAAAATGTTTCTCTGATTTAGACATTCCATAAAAACAGATTTCAATATTACTTGTGGCAACTTTTCTAGCTTCTGAATTCACAATATATAGCATTTGCCCAACAAATGAGCCTAGCAGGTGATTAATTCTAAGTGGCAATATTGAGCAGAAAAATAGGAATGGCTTAGTTATCATTTTATTGACTAAATAATTTAAGATTTAACAGTAATTTACCTTAATTAATACAACAACTGGTCAATAGTTGCCTGATAATCAATGATTGTTTTTTGATAATTTGTTGCGGTTTGTAGATTATTTATTTTTACTTGATTAGCATTCTTTTGAGCTGCTATCAGTGAGCTTTTTTGACCACGAGCCTGTTTATATTTTATCGCCTCTTCGGCAATCTTTTGGTTTGCTAATTTTAGTTGTTTAGCATTAATAACCATTAATTCATCTAGTAGATTAATTTGTGAAATTATAAAATTTATTTGTTGCTTGGTATCAATGAATATTTCACTTTTTTGTGCATCTATTTGCTCTATATTGATTTCTGCACGCTGAATATCTAGTGATTCTTTAACTGGACTTATAGGGTAAGACACATTTACACCAACATTCCATGAATAATCACGATTTGAAAGGCTTTTAAAGAACTTGCTATCCTCCCCTTGACTTGAAATTCCCATAGTTAGATTAACATTAGCTTTATTTTTATCTTTAAATGTAACAAGCTGGCGTTTCAATTTCAGTTTATCAAAATCAAGTTTTTGTAGAGCCCTAGATTTTTTGACAAAATTCACCACATCAATTTGAATAATCGGATACCTCTTAAACAAATCTAGCTCACTTACCATGGTATTTGCATTGATACCAATCAGGGTCGATAATTCGTTCTTTAAATTGGATAAATCCAACCTAGATTGAAGCCACTGCTGTTCAGCTCTTGTATAGGAATCTTGTTCTTGAATAAGAATGGTTTTTTCAATCAAAGATTCATTGTATTTTTTCTCAGATAAACTTAACTGCTCTTTCGTTAATTCCAACTGATCTTTATATAACTTTTCTTTTTCCTGTGCATGAGTTAAATCAACAAATTTTTTTAATTTTGAGGCTAAAAAACTTTCAGATTGTTCATGTAAAGAAATTTGCTTTGATTGCTTATCAATCGACGCAATATCAGCAGCAAGCCGGTCATTTATGCCATTTTTATTTTGTAAAAGCGGCCTGGTATAGTCAAGCGAAAAAGAGTTGGAGCTAAGTGAACTATTGTCAGTATCTGCAATATTCCATGAATGAGCTAACTTTAAACTAGCGCCGCTATCAGGGAGATTCTTCAAAGCGCTAACCTCATAACCAGTAACGTATCGATCATCATAAAGCTTGGCAATTTGATCGTCTCCAGAACTATAAGTTTCATTGGCGCTCCCTTGGATTGTCCAATCACTGTATAGCTCTGCATCTTTTTGATCAATAATAGATACCTTCTCACTAAGCGTTTGCTGAAGAAAGTAAGGATGAGATTTCATTAACTCTGAACTAAACTCTTCAACTGTCATAGCAACAACATTGAAGTTTAAGAGGAAACTAAAAAAAAGAAAAAATCTAGTTCGCATTTTCAACCTCATGTTTAATAGTACCAACAATCTCATGTAACTGTTTTCCTGTCGTATCTATAATATTTGATGCTACATTGCGATATAGCTCATCCCTATTTCTTAACATATCACGTATCGTTTTTTCACGATTTTGGCTTTGTTCAAGCAATGGTCTAGTTTTAGACTTAGCTGTCCTTCTTAATAGCTGTTCTATTGAAGACGAGAGATAAAAAACCATACCAAACTTTTTCAGTAAAATTCTGTTTTCGCACCTAAGCACAATACCACCACCAGTAGCTAATACAACATTATTCATACTACACAAGTTTTCAAGAATTTTGGATTCCCTATCTCTAAAACCTTTTTCACCTTCGATATCAAAAATACATTCAATTGTAACACCTGTTTTATTAATAATTTCGTGATCTGTATCAAAAAAATCCCGGTCAAGTTCACTTGCAAGCCGGCGACCAACAGTGGTTTTCCCTGAACCCATTGGTCCAACCAAAATGACATTATTTGAGCTATTATCCATGTCAAAATGTCAATTTATTTCTCCAGTCTATAACTTGCACCACAATAAGGACAGCTGGCTCTACCTTGTTTGTTAAAAATAATAAATACTTTTGGATGCATATTCCATTTAGATGACTCTTTTGTTGGGCAATGAAAAGGAAGATCTTGTTTTGTTACTATTTCAAAACTTCTATACTTTACTTTCTCAATATTCATCAATGCCTCCCATTAGTGAGCCAATATAGATACTTTTCGTTTCGACCATGCACACAATCAAAATAGAGTGATTGAAGTTTTTCTGTAACCGGCCCTCTAGTGCCGCTACCAATCTGTTTATCATCAAGACCCCTAATAGGTGTAACTTCTGCTGCAGTTCCAGTAAAAAATGCTTCATCAGCAAGATATATTTCATCACGATTTAACTCTTTCTCGGTCACTTGATATCCCAAATCATTTGCTAAAGTTATGACTGTATCTCTAGTTATTCCAGCCAAAGCAGAAGTAAGTTTAGGTGTATATATTGAGTTATCTTTGACTATAAAAATATTTTCTCCACTGCCCTCGGAAACAAATCCATCAATATCCAGCATAAGTGCTTCATCGTAACCTTCATCTAACGCCTCCTGAAGAGCCATCATTGAATTGATATAGTTCCCATTAGCCTTTACCCTTGCCATTAAGGCATTAGAATGCTGTCTAATATATGATGAGGTTTTAATTCGAATGCCATTATTAATATTATCTTCTCCTAGATAGGCGCCCCACTCCCAGGCTGCAATTATCACGTGAACTTTTAAATTATCCGCACGTAAACCCATACCCTCTGAACCATAAAAACACATTGGTCTAATATAAGCTGATTTAAGGTTATTTTTACCCAAAACCTCTCTCTGCGCCTGATTCAATAATTCTTTTGTAAAAGGGATAATCATACCAAGAATATTAGCCGAATTAAACCAGCGATCAGTATGCTCTTCTAGTTTAAAGATTGCTGCGCCATTATTGGTCTCATAAGCTCTAACGCCCTCGAATGCACCCATTCCATAATGAAGAGTATGAGTTAGAACATGGATCTTTGCTTCACGCCAATCCACCCATTCTCCATCCATCCAAATGAAGCCATCTTTGTCAGCCATTGTACTCATATAAATATCCTAAAGAAAACACTTAATAGTAAATAATTTAGTCTTAAATAAAGACAAAAAAATTATTATCAAATCATTAAATTTGTTAACTGGATTATACCCATAACGTAATTTTTTTCATAAAATATAATTTCAATTGACTTGTTATCATTGGCTAATCTTTAGAAATCAAATTTACGTTATATATAGGTGTCGTTATAGCGCAACATGATTTTCCTAATCGCGATGAATAAACAGTTTTAAATTGGTAAAATATTTCTACATATACTGAATATTTATTATTATGGAGTTTAACTTTTTTACCTTCGCTTTTTTGTTTGCAATACTGACATCGGTTATTGCACTTTTGTGGCTTAATTTTAGACAAGACAAAGCAATTAAGGATTCATTTGACAGTGTGCCGGACGAATTTCGCGATACCATTTCACTCAAAGATCATCAAAAAGCTGGACAGTATACTCAATCAAAACTAGTTGTAAGTCACTTTGAAATTATCTTTTCAACAGTTGTATTGCTTATCTGGACTTTAGGTGGTGGTTTGGATTTGCTTGATAGGTTTTGGAGCGAAAGAATCATTAATCCATTATTATTAGGAACCACATTTATCATCTCTATTATGCTGATTGCAAGTCTGATTGATATACCCTTTAGTATCTATAGAAACTTTATCTTAGAGCAAAAATTTGGCTTTAATCGGATGACTCCAGCAATATTTATCGTTGACCTATTAAAGGAACTTGTGTTAACTTTAATTGTAAGTGTTCCTTTAATTTATATTGTTCTATATTTAATGAGCCTGGAAGCTATAAGAAACTTTTGGTGGGCTTATGTATGGCTAACTTTGAGTTTATTTACGGTGACCATGATGTGGATTTATCCTACCTTTATCTCACCTATATTCAATAAATTTAAACCTCTAGATAACGAAATTCTAAGAAATAGAATAGATAATCTTCTTGAAAGAACTGGTTTCAAGAATGATGGAATTTATGTCATGGATGGCTCGAAAAGATCTTCCCACGGCAATGCCTACTTTACTGGTCTAGGTAAAAGCAAAAGGATTGTTTTCTTTGACACTCTCTTGAGTGGTATGGAAGATAGAGAAATTGAAGCTATACTTGCCCATGAACTGGGTCACTTTCATCACAAACATATCCGACAAAGATTGGCAAGTTCATTAATATTCAGTTTTACATGTCTTGCATTATTGGGCTACCTTATAGAACAGAATTGGTTCTATTATGGCCTTGGTATTTCCTATAAATCAGACTATATCGCATTAGTTCTTTTTAGCCTTACGTTACCAGTTTTTAGTTTCTTTGTTACGCCAATCAGTAATCATTTTTCCAGAAAACATGAATTTCAAGCTGACGCCTTTGCAGCAAGACATGCAGATTCGAAAGACTTGGTTTCTTCGTTAATTAAACTTTATAAAGAAAACTCATCATCTCTCAGCCCTGACAAATATTATTCTCTCTTTCATGACTCTCATCCCAGCGCTAGTTTAAGAATAGCAGAATTAAAGTAAACACTATAAATTCTGGTGACATTAACACGTAGACAAAAATGGCGTATCGAAAAGATTCAATCTGACAGAATAGCTAGATCAAAAAAGGTAGCAGAAAAATCAGAGGCAATTAATTTAAAGACAGATCAAGAGTTAAAGGGTCAAGTTATAACCAGATATGGACAAAGACAGCTAGTTGAGTCAAATGACAACAAACTATACCAGTGCACAAGTCGCAGGAATATTGGACTTTCTGTGGCAGGGGATGAAGTTTTATTTCAGCTTACATGTGATAATAAAGGCATTGTTACAGCCATCCTTCCAAGGACTAACCAACTAATTCGGCAAAAAAAACTTATCGCTGCAAATATAGACAAAATCTGGCTTGTCGTTGCAATTAGTCCTCACTATGAATTTGAACTGATAGACCGTTACCTAATAATGGCTGAAAATGAAAACCTACCAATTAACATTGTTGTCAATAAAATTGAACTAGAAAGTAACTTAGATCAGATATCTAAAGACTTTTTAATCTATAAAAATATTGGCTATAAAGTTCACTATATAAGTGTTAAAAATGGAGAAAATTTAGACCCTCTACGAACTGAACTAAGTAATCAGACAAACATTTTTTTGGGTCAGTCTGGTGTCGGTAAGTCATCCTTAATTAATAGTCTAATTCCTGATTTAGATATTAAGGTCAATGAAGTATCAACAAAAACTAAGCTCGGAAAGCATACCACCACGAATACAACAATCTATCACATCCCTAGCGGTGGAAAACTGATTGACTCTCCCGGTGTTAGGGAATTTCAGTTGGATAAACTCACCTTTCAAGAGATACGCGGTGGTTTTAGGGAGTTTAACTCATACAGAGGAAAATGTCGATTCAGGAATTGTAAGCATGTAAATGAACCTGACTGTGCTATCAAAGATGCTGTTAAGGTAGATAAAATTCACCCAAACCGCTACCAGAACTACACCAATCTATTATCAAAATAACTAAGACTTAGTGCTTTTCTTTAGGATAATTGCCCTATTTGAAAAGTCAACGATCTTTAATCCTAAATGATGAGCTAAATAAGCAAAAGTCTTATTACTAAAGAAGCATATATGACTTGGGTCATTTTTGTAATACCAACTTTTAAAGTCAAGCTTTGGAGTTGTTAACTCAGTCATAATTGCCAATATTCCTCCTTCTTTGATTATTTCTACTAAACGCCTTAACTCTTTCATTGGTTGAGATAAATGTTCAAACACTTCGGTGGCTGTAACGAAGTCGTAGTGATTTTGAAATACGGTTTCATCTTGGGCATAGAATTTATCATAAAGGTCAACCTTATAGCCACGCTCCTGGAGCATTAACGATAAAGTAGGTCCGGGTCCAGAGCCAAAGTCTAAGCCATATGAGTTAACAGGAATATTGTGTACTAGTGGTACTAAAAGTTGATTTAAAAAGTTGCGATAGCGATAGTCGCTAGAATCATTATTATGACTATCATAGCGACTCTTTTCTTCTATATCTGAAAGATGATACTCAGTTGGTACAAATATTAAATCACAACATGGACATCTGTAGTATTGCCGATCGTCATCTGTAAAAAAAGTATTGCTTTGTCTAGTGTCACAAATTGGGCAAGCTACAAAATTACTCTTACTCACCCGAAATTAATGAATTAAGATTAATGGACGTGGCCGTGGTCAATCTCTTCAGCTTCGGCCTTTCTAATGCTTTCAATGGTAACTGAAAAGTGCAGAGTCTCTCCTGCCAATGGATGATTAGCATCAACAGTTATCGTTTCATCTTCGATTTTAGTTACCGTAACAATGAATGCATGACCATCTTTATCTTGTGACTGAAGTTGCATACCTAGAGATAAATCTTCTACACCCTGGAGAGCAGTTCTTGGAATATCTTGAATAGCTTCCTGCAGTCTTAAACCATAACCTTCTTCTGGCTCCACAGTGACGTCCAGTTTGTCACCTACCTTTTTACCTTCTAGCGCTCTTTCTAGTCCTGGAATGATGTTGCCGTGACCTTGCAGGAAAGGTAATGGCTCTTTTCCTTCTGACGAATCAATCACATCGCCGGCATCATTTTTTAATGTGTAATGCATCGATACAACAGCATCTTTTTCTATTTTCATGTTAACTCCAGATATAAAAAAAGACCCCAGAAACAACATCAACTTGTTACCAAGGGGTCTTGTATACAAATAGATTTTACCATATTTGCTATATTTTCAATCTAAGTTTCGAATTCATCGCTCTTTTTAATAATCATTTGAGTTAGACATTCGATATGGTCTTTTCTGACGTTAAGTGAAGGTATATACTCATAAGAATGACCACCTGCACTCATAAAATATGATTTGTTTTCATCACAAATCTCTTCAATTGTCTCTAGACAGTCTGAGGCAAAACCAGGACATATGACCTGTACATTTTTAATTCCTTGAGATGGTAGTGAACATAACACCTCATCAGTATATTCTTTAATCCATTGACCTCCACCAAGTCTCGACTGAAATGACATCTTGTATTGGTTCGGTTCAAGGTTTAATCTCTCTGCAAGTAAATGGCTAGTTTTATTGCAATGGGAAGGATATTTATCTCCCCTTTCAGCATAACGCTTTGGAATGCCGTGATAGGACATCAACAAAAGTTCAGGACTACCATTTTCTTTTTGAAATTCCACAACACTATTGGCTAATGACTCAATATAAAGTTTGTCATCGTTATAACCATCAATTAATTTCAGTTCGGGCGCATTTTCCCAGCCCCGAATTACCCTATTCACTTCATCAAAAGTTGAACCGTTAGTCGAAGAGGTAGTCTGGGGATAGAGTGGTAAAACGACAATCCTGTCACAATTATTCGACTTTAACTCTGCAACTGCAGAACTGATCGATGGATTACCGTAACGCATACCAAGGGTGACTACAAACTTATCAGGATGTTGCTTATTGAGCGCCACTTCAATTACCCTTTTTTGTTCTCTAGAAATACTCAACAAAGGAGAACCTTTGCCATGAGTGTTCCAGACACTTTGATAAGCCTTAGCTGATTTTTTTGGTCGTGTATTTAATATAATTAGATTTAAAATCATCAGCCATATCCATCTCGGTGGTGGAGGCTCAACTACTCTAGGGTCAGAAAGAAATTCTTTCAGGTAAGTTCTAACTGCTGACTTTGTTGGAGCATCAGGGGTACCAAGATTAGTCATTAAAACACCAATCTTTGGAGTTCCTTGAAATGCGAATTTGTTAGAAGTTTGATTCAAAAGCTAACCTATCAATTAAAATTATGCAATGAAATAAGATACAGTATAAATCGACTTAAACTTTAAAAACTAAATTACAAATAGCTATGCACATACTACTGATAGTTTCACATGGTAGCAGGAGAGAGAAGTCCAACCAAGAAATCGAACAGTTGGTCAAAAATATTAGTAATCAAATTGATTATAATTTTGATTCCGTAATGCTTGCCTTTCTTGAGTTTGCAAAACCTTCGATAGTCCAAGCTATCGATCAATGTTCTAGGGTTGGCGCAAAAAAAGTTACCGTCTTACCGTATTTCTTGTCTGCAGGAAAGCATATCACGAAAGATATACCGCAGGAAATCAGAAAAGGGTTAGAACAAAATCCAAACCTCGAAATCAAGGTTACCAAACACTTTGGCTCTAGAGATGAAATTGCTCAATTGCTTATTAAAACAGCACTTAATGCTCAATAAAGTTTAATTTTTGAATTATTGTTTCAGTGCTTGACTAGCGCCCAGCAATCCCATATTCTCTTTTTTAGATAGATATATAGGTATATCAGTCATAAAATATTCCATTCGCCCTTTATTTTCAAAGCTTTGCACAAAATCACTGGCTACGAAAAAGTCTAGAAAATTCTTTATCAAGTCGCTGGTAATGTATATCCCGCCTAGAGACCCAGTAGTTAAAGCAATACTCCCTGTTACAGAACCAAATATTTGACAAAACAACTTCAGCGTTTCACAAGATATTTGCTCCGGATTCGGATTGATGGCAGCAGCAGTTATTTCTGCCGGCGAATGAAATAAAATATCCTGTCCATTAATTTGACATAGAGCTTTATACAAATTTACAATTCCTGGGCCAGACAAAATCCTTTCCACTGCAACATGTCCAAACCTTTTCTGAAGCAATGACAATATTTCAATCTCTAATGGTGTATTTGGTGCAAAATCTGAATGGCCGCCCTGAGTTGGAACTGAAACCCATCCATCAGACGACCTTAACAAACCGCAAAGACCTAGTCCAGTTCCAGGACCTATCGCTAGTCTTAATCTACCAGGTTGTTCAGTGCCAACCTTAATAGTCACTACATCGATATCAGTTAATTTTGTAGTAGCAAGCGCTTGTGCATTGAAGTCATTAATCCAACGGACCTGAATATTGCCAAGCAGGGAAGAGACGTCAGCTTTGTGAATTACCCAATTATTATTGGATGGTTTAAAAGTATCTAAATGAACCGTTCCTGCAGTTGCAATGCAAGCTGAATCAATTTGGATGTCTTTATTAGAGTCTAGATAAAATTTTATCGCTTGCTGAATAGTTTCAAATTTTGTGCACTGCAGGATTTTTATATTTTTTAATTGGGAACCTCTGACAGCAACAAGAGCAAATCTTGCATTTGTCCCTCCAATATCTGCTACCAGGCTGTAAGATTTACTTTGAATCACAATGTCAATGGCTCCTCCCACCGTCAAAAATACAAACCATATACAAGTCTATCGTACCGGTGTTATGTACTCGATGAAAAACACCATCTTCTATCAAAATAAGGTCGCCTTCTTTGACATCAAACTCCTTATCATCTAGCTCCATTCTGCCACTACCCTTCATAAACATATAGACCTCTTCCTGACCTTCATGCTTATGGCCACTGGTAGATTTACTTGGGTGAAGTAATGTTGAACTTA
>CAZSHL010000018.1:0-16539 GCA_964606585.1 uncultured Piscirickettsiaceae bacterium | reverse complement strand
ACTTTGGTCCAGATTTAGCGGATGTTGTTGCGAACTATATTAAAGCAAATCCAGGTTATTCTGGTTATACCGATAACCGCATTACTCAAGAATAATAAAAGCTTAATTTGAGTACCCAAGGGCTGGTCGTAAACCAGCCCTTACTACATTAAATATTTATAGCAGAATTCTCTTTGGAAATTGGTTTCCAAATCATTATGATTTTAGAAATTGTAAGAAAAAGAATTACATAAACATCAGTATTAAAGCTGACTGGCAAAGATGTAATACTAAAAAAACCTTTCCCACTTTGGTAGCTTTTTATAAGCTTAAATAGCGGGAAAAGTCAAAAAAAATATCGAAAGAATTAGTTCCAGAAAGTTATAGCATCCCAAATAGAGCCTACAACATTTGCTGTGCCATCAATTACAGCTTTAGGAACAGCTGTAACACTTTCCATACAGCCACTAAGTAACAAAGCTAAAATACCAAGAAACAATAATTTAAGTTTCATGCGCTTACTCCTTTAAATAAAAATTAGATTATAAATGAATTTATATAAATATTTTCAACGAAATAACATAGATTATAAAAAATGTTGATTTAAATGGGTGTTTTGATAATACTAACCATAAGAATTTCGATTGTACTATTAAGATATAATCAATCTCGAGTTCACTATATTATTTAATAATGAAAAACTTTGTTTTTTATTTTTGTATTTCTTGTCTATTTATCAGTATTAATACTAGTGCTGGCAGTTTGTCTGAAGAAGCTCAGTCGCGAGGTATAAATAGCACTTGTCATACATATCTTAGTCAACTTGAGAATTCCTATGATCTAAATGGACTGAATATAACTTTTGCTCACCCTGACAATCCATCAATCCATCCTTCTCTTCACACATCAGCTCAAAAATTTAATAATGGGAGCTCTTTCTTCGCCACAACACTCTCTCCAGACAATGAATATTGTTATGTCTCTGCAATTAAGTTGTCTGTAATAAAAAACCAAAGCTGCAATGAGATCGTTGAAGTTAGGCTAAATGAAGACCCAACATTGCAAATAAATCAATATGGAGATGGGTCATATGTACATATTGTTCCTAGCTCAAACCAATATCAGACAATTCTTGTTTCAACAGGCGAAACCTCATGTACTTTAACTGAATCCCAAATGTTGTGGCCTGGAAAGTAAATAGCCGTAATTGTTCATATTCCATTTCAGGTAATCTCTTTTTTTATGTATAACTTATAGTTTTATTTCATTTTAAAAAATGTGAACAACAAAAACACTTTCTATAAAATATAGTCTTTAACAAATCTCAATTTTTGGAGTAACAGATATGCAAAGAATCTTTCTATTTCTGATTACCAATATAGCTATCATGGTGGTACTAAGTATTACACTAAGAATACTTGGAGTAGATAGCCTTTTAGCGCAAAATGGTAGTGACTTAAATATTAATGCACTGGTAATTTTCTCCGGCGTTTTCGGCTTTGGTGGAGCTTTTATTTCTCTTGTTATATCGAAATGGATGGCAAAACGCATGACTGGTGCAGTAGTCATTCAGAACCCTACTAATAATATCGAAAAATGGCTGATAGAGACTGTTCATAATCAATCCAAAATCGTCGGCATTAAAATGCCTGAAGTGGCGATATTTCCTTCAAGTCAAATGAATGCTTTCGCAACAGGTGCAAGCAAAAATAATGCTCTAGTGGCTGTTTCTCAAGGCCTGCTTGAAAATATGAATAAGGGTGAAATAGAAGCTGTAGTCGGTCATGAATTGAGTCATGTTGCCAACGGCGATATGGTAACACTTACACTTATACAGGGTGTTGTAAATACTTTCGTTATTTTCTTCTCAAGAGTAATAGGTCATATTGTTGATAGAGTGATATTAAAAAATCAACGCGGATATGGAATTGGATATTTTCTAACCACTCTTTTCGCTCAAGTTGTACTTTCGTTTTTAGCTGCATTTGTAGTAATGTATTTTTCCAGAAAACGTGAATTTATTGCTGATACTGGTGGTGCAGACTTGGCAGGCCATCAAAACATGATTAACGCACTCAAACGTTTAGCTCAAAGAGAACCAGAACCTCTTCCAGAACAATTAGCAGCTTTTGGAATTGATGAAAAACCTAAAGTTGGATGGCGTCAACGCTTGTCCTCACACCCACCGATAGAAGATAGAATAAAAGCATTAGAGATACGCGCAAAAAATTCAAGTTAATTTTTCATGTCCATTAGTATCAAAAATTCTAATCAGATAGAAAAAATGCGTATTGCTGGGAAGCTTGCTGCCAGTGTTCTTGAGATGATCGAGTCACATGTCAAAGTAGGTGTATCTACAGGATATTTAGACAAAATTTGCCACAATTATATTGTTAGTGATTTAAACGCAATACCTGCTCCACTTAACTATAACGGTTTTCCCAAATCAATCTGTACTTCAATCAATAATGTCGTTTGTCATGGAATTCCAGGAGAAAAAAAACTTAAAAAAGGAGATATTATTAACATTGATATTACTGTTATTAAAAATGGGTTTCATGGTGATACTTCAAAAATGTTTATTGTTGGTAAATCAAGTGTCAAGGCAACAAGAATATGTAAAATTGCACACAAATGCTTAATGATAGGAATTAATAAAGTTAGGCCTGGTATACATTTAGGGGAAATTGGCAAAGAAATTGGTTTATATGCTCATTCAAAAAATTGTTCAGTAGTTAGGGATTACTGCGGCCACGGTATAGGGCAAGTTTTTCATGAGGCACCTCAAGTAATACATTATGATGATGGTAAAATAAATAAAAGTCCAATCCTAGAACCTGGTATGACCTTTACTATAGAACCAATGATAAATTTAGGTAGTCACGAGGTTATCACTTCAATGCTTGACGGCTGGACAGTAACAACCAAAGATCGCTCACTTTCAGCTCAATGGGAACACACCATATTAGTAACAAAAACGGGATACGAAGTTTTAACGCTAAGAAAGGGTGAACAAATAATTTAATCTAACCAAACTTCCTCTTTGAGTTAGCAACTGCTAGTCTACAATATGCTATAATATCGCTTTTTTATATCCTCACTATTTAGGCTTGTGAAACGCTTAAGAAATTATTTTATTTCCGGTCTTCTTTTTTGGATTCCTCTAGCTCTAAGTGTTATAGTCATAAAGTTTTTTCTGGAATTTGTAAATAAACTAGTTCCAACAAAATATCTTCCCGAAACCCTATTTAACCTTAACACTGATTTCCCAGGGTCCGGTATTGTCCTGGCAATAGTGCTAATAATGCTCACAGGAGTATTAGTTTCAAATATTTTAGGTCGGAAACTCGTAGCTCTATGGGAAAAAATTCTTAATAAGATTCCAGGTTTTCGAAATATATATAACGTATTAAAAAAAGTTTCAGATACGGTTTTTAATACTTCAACTGAAAGCTTCAGAAAGGCATTTTTAATCCAATATCCAAGTAAAGGAATTTGGGTAATAGCATTTCAGTCTGGAGACTATAAAGGTGAAGCCGAATCCATTATTGGTGAAGAAATGATAAATCTTTTTGTTCCAACAACTCCAAACCCCACTTCAGGTTTTTTTGTCATGATGCCAAAAAAAGATGTATTCGCGCTAGATATGACAGTAGAAGAGGCTTTCAAGATAGTCATTTCAGCAGGTGTTGTTACTCCTAACTCTTTGAAAATTAAGGAAAAAAAATGAGAACGCATTTTTGTGGGGAGTTAAATAAAACCTTCCTTAACAAAGAAGTAGAGTTGTGTGGATGGGTTAATCGTAGACGTGACCACGGTGGTGTTATTTTTCTTGATGTGAGGGATAAAAAAGGTATTGGACAGATAGTAATTCACCCTGATACAAAAGAAACATTTGAGCTTGCTGAAACCATCCGTAACGAATTTGTTCTTAAGGTTACAGGTAAAGTGATTGCTAGAGATATAGATATGATCAACAAGAAAATTCCAACTGGTGAAGTTGAAGTTCTAGCTAGTAATATTGAAATTCTAAACACTTCAAAGCCGATTCCTTTCCAGCTTGACTCAAAAGACACATCTGAGGAAGTTAGACTCAAGTATCGCTATCTTGATTTACGTCGTAGTGAGATGCAAAATCATATACGTGTTAGATCTAAAGTGACTCACTATTTACGAGACTTTATGGATAAGCATGATTTTATCGACATCGAAACCCCCTTCCTAACAAAGGCCACCCCTGAAGGAGCGAGAGACTATTTAGTACCATCTCGAACGCATGAGGGAAGTTTTTTCGCCCTCCCTCAATCACCTCAACTGTTCAAACAATTACTCATGATGTCTGGGTTTGAACGCTATTACCAAATAGTAAAATGCTTTAGAGATGAGGACTTACGAGCTGACCGTCAACCAGAATTTACACAGTTAGACGTCGAAACATCATTTATGAACGAATCCGAGATCACTACGTTAATGGAAGAAATGATTAGAAGTTTATTTAAAGAAATGTTAGGAGTCAGTCTGACAAAAAAATTTCCATCTATAAGCTATGAAGAATCAATGAGCATGTATGGTGTTGATCGACCTGATTTAAGAATCCCATTAAAGATGGTTGATATCAATGAAATAATGAAGGACGTTGAATTTAAAGTATTTGCAGGTCCAGCAAACAAAAAAAATGAAAGAGTCGCAGCACTAAAAGTTCCTGGCGGTGCCACTATAAGTCGTAAACAGATAGACGACTATACCAAGTTTGTCGGTATCTATGAAGCAAAAGGTTTAGCCTATATCAAAATTAACGAGGATGGGCCATCTTCACCAATCATTAAATTTCTAGGCAAAGAAGTGACCCAGAAAGTAATTGAGAAAACTAAGGCTGAAAAAGGAGATATTATTTTTTTTGGGGCTGATAAAACTAAAATTGTGAATGAAGCTCTCGGAAACTTAAGAGAAAAACTAGCACTCGATTTGAACCTCTTTGATAAGGAATGGGCTCCAGTTTGGGTATTTAATTTTCCAATGTTTGAAGTAGATGATGATGGCTCATTAAATGCAATTCATCATCCTTTTACTGCTCCAAGTGGAAAGATTGAAGATCTCATTAATGATCCAAACAATATTCTATCTCGTGCTTATGACCTTGTAATCAACGGTTCTGAAGTAGGCGGAGGATCAATTCGTATTCATCAAAGTGATGTACAAAAGAAGGTACTTGAATTGCTAGGAATTGATGACTCTGAAGCTAGAGAGAAGTTTGGCTTCTTACTCGATGCTCTAGAGTTTGGTTGTCCACCTCATGGTGGCATTGCGTTTGGATTAGATCGACTTGTAATGATTATTTGTAGAGCTGAATCAATCAGAGAAGTTATTGCTTTTCCAAAAACGCAAACCGCGTCATGTTTGCTTACTGATGCACCTTCAAATATTCCAAAAAAACAGCTCCTTGAATTAAACATTAAGGTTAATAACTCAAAAAAATCATAGAAATGGAAATTAGGGATTCTATTAAACAAGCCCTTAAAGTTAACAATGCTTCACTGGTGGCCCACTATTACGTTGACGCAGATTTACAAATGTTAGCAGAAGAGTCAGGTGGAATTGTTGCAGATTCATTGGAAATGGCTAGATTTGGTCAAAATTCTAATGCAGAAACGATCGTAGTTGCTGGCGTTAAATTTATGGGCGAAACAGCCAAAATTTTATCACCTGAAAAAAAAGTTTTAGTGTTAGATAAAGAAGCTACATGTTCCCTTGATCTATCATGTCCCATTGATGAGTTTTCAGCGTTTTGTGACGCGAATCCTGAGCATATTATTGTCGTTTATGCTAATACTTCAGCAGAAGTTAAGGCAAGAGCTGATTGGGTTGTAACATCAGGTAGCGCATTAAAAATTGTTAAACAATTACATGAGGAAGGTAAAAAAATTCTTTGGGCTCCGGATAAACATCTTGGGCGCTATGTGCAATCCCAAACTGGAGCTGAAATGCTTATGTGGGACGGTGCATGTGTTGTTCATGAAGCATTCAAGGCAGAGGGTTTAGAAAGACTTATCAAACTACATCCTGATGCAGGAATTCTAGTTCACCCTGAATCACCTAAAGAAGTTATTGATCTTGCCAATGTTGTTGGCTCAACAACTCAATTAATTGAGGCAGCCGCTGAAAGACCTGAAGATACATTTATTGTTGCAACTGACAATGGTATTTTCCATAAAATGCGTGAAGTTGCACCGAACAAAAAATTTATTGAAGCCCCAAGGATGGGGGAAGGGGCTGATTGTGAATCCTGTGCACATTGTGAATGGATGGCTATGAATAGCCTTGAAAAGTGCCTACATACTCTGACAACAGGCAGTAATGAGATACAAATTGACAACAACATTATCAAAAAAGCTCAGTACTCGATTCAACGTTTACTAGAATTTACAAAATAACTTTTCGGAGATTTTATTTGAAATGGCGGGACATAGTAAATGGCATAATATCCAGCACCGTAAAGGTGCACAGGATGCAAAACGTGGAAAAGTATTTACCAAGCTGATAAAAGAAATAGTTGTTGCCGCAAGAACGGGTGGTAGCGTAATTGAAAATAACCCCTCATTGCGAGCAGTAATTGACAAATCCCTTGCAGCAAATATGAAGCGCGATACAATTGAAAATGCAATCAAAAGAGGTGCAGGTGAACTTGAAGGTGATAACTATGAAGAGGTACGCTACGAAGGTTATGGCCAAGGTGGAACCGCTATTATGGTCGATTGCTTAACAGACAATCGCAACCGTACTGTTGCAGAGGTTCGTCATGCTTTTTCTAAACATGGAGGGAATCTTGGTACAGATGGTTCAGTCTCCTATATGTTTTCCAAACTAGGACTTATTACTTTCGTTTCTGGAGATGAGGATGTAATTTTGGAAATTGTTTTGGAATGTGGAGCTGATGATATTGTCACGAATTCTGATGGTTCTATCGATGTTTTAACAAGTCCTGAAGATTTTTTTAATGTCAAAGATGCACTTATATCCAGTAATCTCAAACCTCAGCATTCACAAATTATTATGGAGCCATCTAGTAGAATCGAACTAAACCTAAATGAGGCCGAAAAGTTTATAAAACTTATTGACAAGCTTGAAGATCTTGATGACACCCAAGAGGTTCATCATAATGCAGATATTTCGGATGAGGTTATGGCCCAATTATGATCTCATTTCATTCGGGGATACAAGCGCTTAGAAATTTTCAAGTCAAAACACTTCAAGAAAAACTGCAATCTGAGTTGTCAGATTTATATTTTTTGGGTGCTGAATTTGTTCATTTCATTAAATCTGACAAGAAACTTAATGCTAAGGAAACTTCTCGCCTGCATAAATTATTGCAATATGCACCTCAAATCAACCTTTCTAGTTCTGCTTGCAACGTTATAGTAACGCCAAGACATGGAACTATTTCACCATGGTCTTCAAAAGCTAGCAACATAGTTCATTTATGTGGCCTTAAGAAAATTGATAGATTAGAACGTGGGATTTGCTACCATTTTAGCCGTCAACTAAAAAGCGAAGAGTTGGATAAAGTTCTCAATCTAGTTTTAGATAAGATGACTGAGTCTTATCTTGAGAAGATAAATGATGCAGGTAGGCTTTTTCTGGAATTATCACCAAAAAAATATCAAAGCATTGACTTAATAAATCTTGGAAGGTCTGCCATTGTGGACGCAAACATCATCCTTGGACTGGCTTTAAGTGAGATTGAAATTGATTACCTATTTGAGCAATTCACTAGGATAAATAGAAACCCAAAAGACATAGAGTTGATGATGTTTTCTCAAGCCAATTCTGAGCATTGTAGACACAAAATATTTAATGCTGACTGGATTATTGATAACAAGGAACAATCTGTCTCACTATTTGATATGATTAGGAACACCTATAAGCAAAACCCTCAGGGTTTGTTGTCGGTTTATAGTGACAACTCAGCTGTAATGTCTGGTTATAAATCAACTTTTTTTCATCCAAATAAAGACAACGTTTATTCATCAGTATGTGCAAAAAAGGCTGTTCTAATGAAGGTAGAAACACATAACCATCCTACTGCTATTGCACCGAATCCTGGCGCCGCGACTGGATCTGGCGGTGAGATTAGGGATGAAGGTGCTACAGGAAGAGGTTCAAAGCCAAAAGCAGGATTATGCGGATTTTCCGTATCCAATCTAAAAATACCGGGAGCAATCAACCCTTGGGAGGTAGATTACGGTAAACCCAAGCACATTGCATCGGCTCTTGATATTATGATTGAAGGTCCAGTTGGGGCTGCTGCTTTTAATAATGAGTTTGGTAGACCAAATACGTGTGGATACTTTAGAACTTATGAACAAAAGACCCAAAATAATGAAGTCAGAGGCTACCATAAACCAATTATGTTGGCAGGTGGTTTAGGAAATATTCAAGAAAGTCATGTAAAAAAAGATGATATTTCTCCTGGCGATAAGTTAGTGGTTCTTGGTGGACCTGCTATGCTAATTGGACTTGGTGGTGGAGCTGCTTCAAGTATTGGTAGTGGTGAACAGAACGAACAACTTGATTTTGCCTCAGTTCAACGCTCAAACCCTGAAATGCAAAGACGAGCGCAAGAAGTCATCAATTCATGCATCAATCTAGGAGTTAATAATCCGATTGTCTCTATCCATGATATTGGAGCTGGCGGTCTTTCTAATGGTATACCGGAACTCGTTAATGACTCTAATAAGGGCGCTCATCTAAATCTCAGAAATATACCCAATGACGAGAGCGAAATGTCACCAATGGAAATATGGTGTAATGAGTCGCAAGAACGTTATATTCTCGCAATTAGCGAACAAAATATAGACCTATTTAGCTCTATTTGTAAAAGGGAAAGGGCTCCTTTTGCTATTTTGGGAGAAGCTACAGAAGAACGCCATTTAACGCTGAATGATAGCTACTTCAGCAATACTCCTATTGATATAGAAATGTCTCTTCTTTTTGGTTCGACCCCTAAAATTTTAAAAAAAGTCAAATCAAACAACCTCAATGAACCTGAATTCAAAGTTTCTGGCATTAACCTTGATGATGCTATAAATCGGGTATTAAGACTTCCTAGCGTTGCTAGCAAGAACTTTCTAATAACGATCGGCGACAGAACTGTAACAGGTCTAATTGCCAGAGACCAAATGATTGGACCATGGCAAGTTCCTGTTGCAGATTGTGCAATATCACTTTGCGATTATGATGGTTATCAGGGTGAAGCAATGGCGATTGGAGAAAGAACCCCACTAGCTCTTACAAACGCTGCTGCTGCTGCTAGGATGAGCATAGGTGAGGCTCTAACTAATATTATTGGAGTTTATATCGAAGATATTAGTCACATTAACTTATCAGCAAATTGGATGTGTGCAAGTGGTTTTTCTGGTGAAGATGTCAAGCTCTTCGAAGCTGTTAAAGCGGTGGGTATGGAACTATGTCCTTCTTTAGGATTAACAATACCTGTTGGAAAAGACTCAATGTCTATGAGAAGCACTTGGCAAGAAAATGAAAAAGAAAAATCGGTCACCGCTCCACTGTCACTAATCATTAGTGCATTCTCAAATGTACCTGATGCAAGAATGCAAATTACTCCTTTACTTGAAACTAACATTGACTCAGACTTATTATTAATTGATTTAGGTTTTGGAAAAAATAGAATGGGTGGTTCTAGTCTTGCTCAAGTCTACAACCAGATTGGAAATGCAACCCCAGACTTAGATAATCCTGAATTATTTTGTAAATTCTTCTCAATCATTAACAAGCTAAACCGTGAAGGTCTCATTAACGCATATCACGATCGTTCTGATGGTGGAGTAATTGTTACTTTACTGGAAATGGCTTTTGCTTCTCATTGCGGTATAGACATATACAGTTCAGATCCAATTTCTGAACTATTTAATGAAGAACTTGGTTGTGTTATTCAAGTTTCAAGGAAAAAAAAGATAAAAGTTCTTAACGCTCTGTCGACAGCAAAAATTAATTCACAAATTATTGCTAATATTAACAAAACAGATGATGTTAATATCTTCCAAGGCAAAGAATTAGTTTTTTGCGAAAAACGTAAAATCCTTCATCAATCCTGGTCTTCGACTTCTTATGAAATTTCTAAATTAAGAGACAATCCTAAATGCGCTAAATCTGAAAATGATGAGTTGTTATCTGAATCTCAAGGAATAATTGTAAAACCTAGCTTTGATATTAATGAGTCATTGAGTGCTCCCTATATTAATACTGGTAAAAAACCAAAAATAGCCATATTAAGAGAACAAGGAATCAATGGTCACATTGAAATGGCAGCTGCTTTTTCATTGGCTGGCTTTGAAGCTAGTGATATCCATATGAGCGACATAATTTCTGAAAATGTAACTCTTTCAGATTTTAAAGGTCTTGCAGCCTGTGGCGGTTTTTCATATGGAGATGTTTTGGGCGCTGGACGTGGGTGGGCTAATTCAATTCTTTATAACGAAAAAGTGAAACAGCAATTTAGCACCTTCTTTAATCGTAATGATAGTTTTACATTGGGGGTGTGTAATGGCTGTCAAATGATATCAAATCTTAAAGAAATTATACCTGGAACAGATAACTGGCCAACTTTTGAAAAAAACACCTCCGAACAATTTGAGGCTCGTTTTACTAGTGTCGAAATCATAAAATCTCAGTCTCTATTTTTTGCAGGAATGACTGGCTCAATTGTGCCGATTGCGATTGCCCATGGAGAAGGTCGTGCAAATTTTTTATCTGGAAGAAATAGCAATAACATTGCTATTAAATATGTTGACCATAAAGGCAAACAAACTCAAACTTATCCTCATAATCCAAATGGTTCTGAAAATGCTGTAGCAAGTGTTTGTGATGAATCTGGAAGGATTACTATTATGATGCCCCACCCTGAAAGAGTCTTTAGGGCTATTCAAAATTCTTGGCATCCAAATTCTTGGAAAGAGAGATCACCTTGGATGAGAATGTTTGAAAATGCAAGAAAATGGGTTGATTAAATTATTGATATTATTGGTGTAAGTACAAAATGATGACATACAAAATAATTAGAAGCAAAAGAAAAACACTGTGTCTCAATGTCGATGAAAATGCAAAATTAATAGTGAGAGCTCCAAATCGCGCTAGCAATAAACAGATACAGAATTTCTTAACTGAAAAAAAGTCCTGGATCAATCAAAAACAACAGCTCATGATAGATAGACTTGCAGAATATGAGAATTATTTAAGTCTTCAACAATGCCTATACCTAGGCAAGGTTTACCCATTAAATCTTATAGCAGATCGAGTTGACAAAGTATCATTTAATGGTAATGAGTTTAATATTAGTTATTCTACCAATAACAAAATAAAATTAAACTTAAAAAGTTGGTATAAGCAAAGATTTATTGACATTGCAAAACCACGTGTCAACTATTATTCAAAAAAATACAGTCTAGAAATAAATCGCGTTAATGTTAAGGCGCAAAAGACTCTCTGGGGTTCATGTTCAAGTAATAACAATATTAATCTAAATTATCAATTAATCATGGCTCCGGTTGAGGTAATTGACTATGTAATAGTACATGAGCTGGTTCACACATTACACAAAAATCACTCATCCAGCTTTTGGCAAGAAGTTAACTCAATTATGCCAAAATACAAAGTTGCAAAAAAATGGCTTAAGGATTACGGCTATAAGTTAAGATATCTAGGCTAGAAACTAGTTATTGTACTTTTCGACAGCCTCTTCCATAGCAGATTTGAGTGTCTCTTGTTCTGCCATTTCAACAATGATATCCCCACCACCTACAAGTTCTGAATTAAAATATATTTGAGGAAAAGTTGGCCAGTCGGCAAAATTAGGAAGGTTCTGAAAAACCTCTTGATCTTCAAAGACATTAACGTAAGAAAATTCAATCCCGGTCGAAGCTAAAGTTTGAGCCGCCCTTGCAGAAAAACCACACTGAGGAAATTGCGGAGTACCCTTCATATAGATTACAATCGGTGCACTATCAACTTGTTTTTGAATTTTGTCTAAAACGTCCATTCTGATTCTCCAATAAATTTTGTACTATTTTAATTCAGTATGGTTGCTTAAGCAATGACAGATCGAAATTATATTGATTTTATTGCTTGTGATACAGTGTAGTTTTTACCTTGCTTTAATTTTTTATAGCTACCAAAGACAGACTTAAAGTTGCTCTTAATAAAATCCCTTAGGCCATTAATACTAACAAAAGTTATTTTTCCATTTGGTTGTAGTGCTTCTAATGCATCATAAAGTATGATGCTTAATTGCTCTCTACCAACCTTTGCAGGAATATTAGATATTATCTGATTAAATTTTATATCTACTGGAATATGTGTAAAAGCATCAGAAAGATAAACCTTAGTATTGTTCAGATGATTAACCTCAGAATTAAGTTTAGAAAGCTTTACAGCAATGAAATCTTTGTCAACCATATGAACCTCACCAGTAACACAATGTTTAGCGACAGCTAATCCAATTGGACCATACCCACATCCTAAGTCAAGACAGATATCATTCTCATCTATATCTATATACTTCATCAATAGAAGTGTTCCTTCATCAATTGCACGTGGACTAAAAACTCCCCAACGACTATAAAACGTAAGAGAATTTCCTAGCAAATTAGCTTCAATCTTTATATTTTTTTTTAGGTCGATAATATCTTTTCGATCAAACATGCATACTCACATTCTTAGTTCAATTATTCAATCATATTGTTAATTCGCACTTTTTTTGATTTTCATATTTGCTTCATCGCCAATATGACTTTCACCTCTTACTTTCGCAAGTTGAATTTGCTTTTCTCTTTCACGATATCGATTTAGTTGAACGTTATCTTTGGTGCCATAACAACGAGGACAAGACGCCCCTTTTTCATAATGCGGGTGAATTTTATCTTCTTCTGTAATAGGATATCTACAGGCATGACATTGATCATATTGACCCAATTCTAGATTATGTTTTATTGCTACTCTGTCATCAAAAACAAAACATTCACCCTGCCATAAACTGTCTTCTTCATTAATTTCTTCTAGATATTTTAGTATGCCTCCCTGTAGGTGATATACATTATCAAAACCTTTCGACTTTAGATAAGCCGTTGATTTTTCACAACGTATGCCTCCAGTGCAAAACATAGCTACTTTTTTATTGCGATATTGTTCAAGGTTTTTGTTGGCGTAACTTGGAAATTGACGAAAGTTTTCTGTATTTGGGTTTATTGCCCCTTTAAAGGTGCCAATCTCATATTCATAGTTATTTCTAGTATCAATTAATACAACTTCAGGATCACTAATAAGATTATTCCAATCTTTAGGGGCAACATAAGTGCCTACTGAAAATCTTGGATCAATCCCTTCAATGCCTAAAGTTACAATCTCCTTCTTAAGTTTAACCTTAAGTCTTTTAAATGGAGTCTTTTCAGAATATGATAGTTTATGGTCTATATTATGCAAACGTTTATCGCCTTTAAGGAATTCAAGCAGCCTATTAATTGCAGTATTACTTCCGGAAATAGTACCATTAAGCCCTTCTTTAGCGAGCAAAATAGTACCTTTTATATCTTGGGAATGCATAAAAACTTTTAATGGTTGTTGCAACTCTTCGAAATCTTCAAGCCTAGAAAATTTATATAAAGCACATATAGTAAACATAACTATAAACAGTTAACTTAAAGGAGATGATTTTACTGATGAAAAACTATTATTTCAACTCTCTTACACCTTTGAAGATGAAGTATATGTAGTAACTTAGTGCATAAATATATTGTCTTAAGACAAGTGTATAATGTACCTCTTTTTAATAAAATAACCCTCTTTAAATATCTCTTCAATGCTAGATAATATTGAAAATCCTGGTGATCTAAAAAATCTCAATTTAAGTCAGCTACAAGAGCTTGCAGATGAGATTAGGATTGCTCTAATTGAAAATACCAAAAAAACCGGTGGGCACCTAGGTTCAAGTTTAGGTACAGTAGAATTAACTGTGGCAATGCATTTTGTATTTGACTCTCCAAATGATAGTTTTGTCTGGGATGTAGGTCATCAAGCTTATACTCACAAAATGTTAACCGGAAGAAATAAAAAAATGCATTCCTTGAGACAGATTTATGGCCTATCAGGGTTCACTAAGATAAGTGAAAGCGAGCACGATGCCTTCGGTGCTGGACATGCATCAACCTCTATTAGTGCAGCACTTGGAATGGCACTTGCGAATAAATTAGATAAGAAATTGGATACTACAATTGCAGTGATTGGGGACGGTGCATTGACAGGTGGAATGGCTTTTGAAGCCCTAAATCATGCAGGTGATACTGATGCCAACCTACTTGTCATATTAAATGATAATGATATGTCAATTTCAAAAAATGTTGGCGCTCTTAATAAATATTTGACTAGATTAATTTCTGGAAAGCTATATTCAACTATGAAATCAAAATCTCTAAAATTACTTGAAAGGCTTCCGCGTCTACAAGATTTTGCAAAACGTTCTGAAGAGCATCTTAAAGGAATGGTTCTCCCAGGAACCTTGTTTGAAGAACTCGGTATAGATTACTTTGGTCCAATAGACGGACACGACATCCAAACACTAATCAAAACTCTTCAAAATCTAAAAAATCATAACAAACCTAGAATGCTTCATGTTATTACCAAGAAAGGTTATGGAATGAAGGGTCTTGAAGATAGTCCTTCTAAATTCCATGGTATTGCACCACCTTCTAGTTCTACAAATAAGAAACCCAGCTATAGTAAAGTTTTTGGCAAATGGCTTTGTGATAAAGCTGAAAAAGATAACAGACTTATTGGAATTACTCCAGCAATGTGCGAAGGCTCTGGGATGGTTGAATTTTCTAAGATGTTTCCTGACCGTTATATTGACGTTGCCATCGCAGAACAGCATGCTGTAACGTTGGCAGGTGGTATAGCAACGAAAGGCTTAAAGCCTATTTTAGCTATATATTCAACTTTTCTTCAGCGTGGATACGACCAACTCATTCATGACATTGCCTTACAAAATTTAGATGTTCTTTTTGCTATTGATAGGGCTGGTCTGGTTGGTGAGGACGGGCCTACACATGCCGGTGTTTTCGATTTAAGCTTTTTAAGATGCATCCCAAATATTGTTCTAATGGCTCCAAGCTCATCTCTTGAACTATATATGGCTTTGAATACTGCATACAAGATAGATGGGCCAAAATGCATTCGTTTTCCGAGAGGCACATCTAGCGTTGAAAAATTTATAAGTAATGATTCAATCGAAATTGGAAAGGCTAATATTGTAAAAGATGGAATTAATATTGCAATTTTTTCTTTTGGAAGTATGCTTAACAACGCACTTGAAGCGGGAGAAATTTTAAATGCAACTGTGATTGATATGAGGTTTATCAAACCATTAGATGAAGAGCTAGTCATAAAAATCTCCAATAATCATGCAAAACTAATTTCAATTGAAGACAACGTCTCTGCAGGAGGTGGCGGGAGTGCTATAAATGAATGTTTACAAAAAAATGGAATCCAGACCCCATTAACTATTATCGGTTTACCGGATACTTTTACTGAACATGGCTCTCAAGAAGAGCTCTACGATCTTTATGGTCTAAGTTCAGAAAATTTGATTAATATTGGAAATAGTTAGTGAAGGAAACTCTAAAACGCCTTAGTCCAAAACAGGAAGAAGTTAATTTAGGTTGGCTAAATAAGCATTTACATGATCCTAGTTTATGGAAATGGAATAAGCACACTATCTCTAAAGCATTTGCAATTGGTCTTTTCTGTGCTTTTCTACCACTTCCTCTCCATACCCTTTTAGCAGCAGTACTTGCTGTTGTTTTTTCTGCCAATATTTTGCTTTCTATGACTTTAGTATGGGTTAATAATCCAATTACTATGGTACCCATATATTATTATATTTATAAACTAGGTTCTTACATTATCGGTATAGAGATGGACCCTAACTTTGAGTTTACTCTTGACTATTTTATGGGAACCTTCTCTTCAGCTCTTTCAGCAATTTGGGTTGGAGGTTTTATAGTATCAATTATCACTGCTATCATTGGTTATACAAGCATTATTGCAATATATAAATATAGAGCTTACCAACGAGTTAAACGTTGGAAATAGAAATCCTTTTTCTTATGTTAGCTTCTAAAGTATCTACTAATGAGTGATTATCAACTTTACTATTTGTCTTTCCATTAATATACATCAAATTTGGAGATCCTCCTGTAACTCCAACATCGACAATTTTAGCTTCGCCTGGACCATTGACTACACACCCAATTACTGCAACATCAATTGATTCAGTAATATCTTCTAGGCGAGACTCTAGTTCATTCACTACTGAAATTACATCGAATTTCTGTCTAGAGCAGGAAGGACATGCAATTAGATTTACACCTTTTTGTCTCAAATGAAGTGATTTAAGAATATCAAACCCTACTCTAACCTCATCTACCGGATCAGATGCAAGTGAAATTCTAATTGTGTCACCAATCCCTTCGCTTAGCAGCAAGCCCAAGCCAATGG
>CAZSHL010000017.1:0-16881 GCA_964606585.1 uncultured Piscirickettsiaceae bacterium | reverse complement strand
TAAATGGCTGACAGGAAAAAAAATCAATGTTGGTAGTGCTACTGCTGATGCTCTCAGAGTGAATTTTGTTGGCGAACTGGGGTGGGAATTGCACCACCCAATAGAAGTGCAAAATTATATTTTCGATAAACTTATGGAGGTTGGCGCCGAATTTGATATCAAGCCTTTTGGTATACGCGCTATGGACAGTATGCGTTTAGAAAAATCCTATAGATTAATTCCTCGAGAAATGTCAATTGAGTATTCTGCGTTTGAGTCTAGTCTTGATAGATTTGTTAAGCTTGATAAGGAGTCATACTTTATTGGAAAATCTTCCTTATTAGAATGGAAGGACAGAGGATTTGATAATGGTTTTGTGACTTTGGAGGTTTTAGGCATTAAAGACGCCGATGCACGAGGTTCAGAAGCAATTTATCAGAATGGAAAGGTTGTTGGTCGTGCTACATCAGGTGGGTATGGATGGCGTTGTGAAAAGTCACTTGCTTTAGGTCTAGTCAGGCTAGATTTAACAAAAATTGGCACAAAGCTTGATATTGAGATTCTTGGAGAAAAGTATAATGCAGTTGTTATAAATGAATCTCCATTCGATCCAATGAATGAATGTTTAAGATCATAGTTAAAATAAGAGCATTAATTTTTTTGAAACAAAAATTTTATATGGTTTAATATGAGAATCTAAAACTTATGTCAATAATCTCAAAAAACTCTGAATTACAAAAACAAATGGTGACCTGGAGGCATCACCTCCATAAACATCCTGAGCTAAGCTTTAATGAAAAGTTGACTAGTGACTTTATTGCTTCAATACTTCAATCTCACGATATTGAGATGCACCGAGGGTTAGCAGTTACTGGGATTATTGCAACAGTTCACGGGAAAAGAAAAGGCGGAGTTATCGGTCTTCGCGCAGATATGGACGCACTACCGATTCAGGAACTTAATGAATTTAGTTATAAATCTGTTCATGATGGAAAGATGCATGCATGTGGCCATGATGGACATTCGACGATGCTTCTTGGAGCTGCTATTTACCTTAAAGAAAACAATGATTTTTCAGGGACTGTTCATTTTATTTTTCAGCCTGCAGAAGAAGGTGGTGGTGGTGGTCGTGTAATGGTTGAAGAAGGAATATTTGATAAATTTCCTTGTCAGGCTGTATATGGAATGCATAATTTTCCGGGCATAGCTGAGGGTCAATTTGCTGTACATGATAAAGCTGTCATGGCTGCAAATGAAACACTCAAAATCAATATTAAGGGGAAGGGAGGTCATGCTGCAATGCCAGATCAGTGTATAGATCCAGTTGTTGTTGGTGCACAAATTATTAGTGCTCTTCAAAGCGTAGTTGCAAGAAATGTGGCGCCGCTTAATTCTGCAGTTATTAGTATTACAATGGTCAATGCTGGCTTTGCTTCTAATGTTGTTCCTGACGAAATGGAATTAACCGGCTCTTTAAGATATTTCAGCAAAGAAGTGGGTGATGGAGTTAAAGATAAAATAAGGAATATTGTGGAAGGTATTAGTAGTTCGATGGGAGCTAGAGCTATATTTGAGTCTATTCCTAATTACCCAGCAACAATTAATGTGCCTAAACACGCCGAACTATGTGCCAATGCTGCAGCTATGGTAGTTGGAAATGAAAATGTTTTGAGGAATCAGCAACCAACAATGGGTTCTGAAGATTTTGCTTTTTTGTTAAATGCTTCTGAGGGCGCATATATTTGGATTGGCAACGGTTTGGTGCCTGAGGATAGTCCTAAAGGTGGCTGTATGTTGCACAATACACAATACGACTTTAATGATGAAATACTCTCCACTGGTGCTAGTTATTGGGTGCAACTCACTCAAAATATCCTCCAATAAAACTATTTTTTACTAGGAATGATGGCTAAGACAGACTACTCAAAGTTTGGCAAAAGGTTTTCTCGAGAAAGCGGCATTACTCAGTTAATGGCAGATCTTGGAAAAGCTAATCACAGCAATGATCCAAATACAGTGATGCTAGGCGGTGGCAACCCGGCAATTATTTCTGAAGCTCATGATAAATTTGTGGATGAACTGCAAAAACTTATTGCAGATTCTAGTGTCGATCAAATGATTGGGCTTTATGACGGTCCTCAAGGCAGCGAGGAGTTTATTAGGGTATTAGTAGATATGCTTAATGATCATTATGATTGGCAGTTAGATGAGAAAAATATAGCTATAACAAACGGTTCTCAAAGTAGTTTTTTTAGTCTATTCAATTTGTTTGCAGGGGAAATGTCAAATGGTACGTGTAGAAAAATTCTTTTGCCAATTGTTCCCGAATATATTGGTTACGCAGATCAAGGGATTTCTGATGATATGTTTGTCTCTATAAAGCCCCAAATCAAGATGTTAGAGGATAAACAATTTAAATACCAAATCGATTTTGAAAAATTAATTTCTGTGATGAAATCCTCAAGTATAGGAGCCATTTGTATTTCACGTCCTACTAATCCCACTGGCAATGTTATTTCTGATGATGAACTCAATAAATTGGATTTAATAGCTCAAGAGTATAAAGTTCCATTGGTTATCGATAATGCTTATGGACAACCCTTTCCAGGAGCTATTTATACTGATGCAAAACTTAAATGGAATGATAATATGGTTTTGTGCATGTCCCTTTCAAAACTAGGACTTCCAGGACTTAGAACAGGAATTGTAATTGCTAATCATACAACAATTGAGGCTCTAAGTAGAATTAGTGGAATTATGGTATTAGCTCCAAGTAGTGTTGGGCCTAGTTTGCTCACAAGAATGATTAAAGACCAGGAGTTATTAAGACTCTGTCATGAAGTTATAAAACCTTATTACAGAGACAAGGCACAGACAGCAGTACAGCTTTTTAATACAATTCTTGATGACACAGATGTTTATCTTCATAAAATTGAAGGAGCATTCTTTATGTGGCTGTGGTTTCCAAATTTATCCATCACATCTAAACAACTATACAAAGACCTTAAAGCCGAAGGTGTCTATATAATTCCTGGACATGATTTTTTTATCGGATTGGAGGATGACTGGGATCATCGACATCAATGTATTCGCATAAACTATGCAAAAGAAGAACAGACTCTCTCAAAGGGTCTAAAAGCTATTGCTAAAAACACAAACTGGTTAGAGTGGTGAATTAATTTTATGAGCAATGCTATATTTACCAATGCTATTGTAAGAACACCGGGGAGGAGTTTTGTTAAAGGCTTAAGCGAGTCAACAGAACTAGGCGTGCCAAATTATGAGCGTGCGCTCATCCAACACCAATCCTACATTGAGTGCCTAATAAAGTGTGGTTTAGATGTATTGGTTTTGGAACCATGTGAAGATTTTCCTGATGCCACCTTTTTAGAGGATGTTGCACTTATAACACCAAATTGCGCCATATTAACTCACCCTGGAGCTCATTCAAGAAGAGGTGAAGTTTTTGAAATTGAGCCTATCATTAGAAACAGATTTGATAATATTGAAGTAATAGAGAGTCCTGGAACAGTTGAGGGTGGTGACATTATGATGGTCGGTAATCACTACTATGTAGGTCTATCAAGTCGCACTAATATAGAGGGCGCCAAACAAATCATTGAAATTTTGCAGAAATATGGGATGAGCGCGTCAACTATTTCATTAAATAAAATGCTACATCTTAAAAGTGGCTTGTCATACATAGAGAACAATAATTTAATTGTATGTGGTGAATTTATAAATGACTCAAGATTTGATCAGTACTATTCTATTGAAATTCCGGAAAAAGAAAGTTACGCAGCAAATTGTATTTGGGTGAATGGTTCAGTAATCATGCCTACTGGTTATCCAATAACAAAAGAGAAAATTATCTCTATAGGCTATCAAGTGATAGAGGCCGATATGTCAGAGTTTCAAAAATTAGATGGTGGATTAAGTTGTCTTTCACTCAGATATTAGATTTATCAAAAAATGTAATTACATAGTAATTACATTTTTTTCAATTAATTGTATATATTAATTTCATTAGCCAAAAGCTTCTTTTATTTCATCAAATGTTGCGGTTATTGCATAAACGTTAGTATAACCCATCTCTTGGAGAGTTAAAGCAGCAAGAGATGCTCTACCACCTCCACCACAATGTGTCAAAATTAAAGTTTGAGAATCAGGACAATATTTTTCAATTTTCATTTCAATTAATCCTCGAGAAATATTAATAGAATTTTTAAGTTTGGATTTTTCAGCATTTTTTGCCTCACGAACATCAATTATTGCGTGATTTGGAATTTCGTCATAGAGTTTTTTTGCTGAAGTTACATCAAGACAGTTAATGTGCGTTTGTGCTTCAGTTATAAGTTCGCTTGCCGTTTTAATGTTATTCATGACTAGTGCTTAAAATGTCTCATTCCAGAAAAAACCATTGCGATACCATGTTCATTGGCAGCAGCAATTACTTCATTATCTCTTAATGATCCTCCTGGATGAATAATTGCTTTAACTCCAGTCAATGCTGCTGCATCTATACCATCGCGGAAAGGGAAAAATGCATCTGATGCCATAACCGAACCGTTTACAATAAGACTTTCATCAGCAGCCTTAATGCCTGCTATTTTGGCAGAATAGATACGTGACATTTGTCCTGCACCTATACCAATTGTCATTTGATTTTTGGCATACACGATAGCATTTGATTTAACATATTTTGCCACTTTCCAGGCAAATAATAGGTCTTCAATTTGTTTTGAGGTTGGATGAATTTTGGTTACACATTGAAGAGTGTTAATATTTAATCTGCCTAAATCTTTATCTTGGACTAACAAACCACCAGAGATACTTTTATATTCGAATGCTGGTATAGATTCGTTTAGATCTCCGCATATCAGGACCCTTATATCTTCCTTCTTAGACAAGGCTATTTTTGCCTCATTGTTTATTTTTGGTGCAATGATGACTTCAACAAATTGCCTTTCGATAATGCTTTTTGTTGTTTTTTCATCAAGCTCACGGTTAAAAGCGATAATACCTCCAAACGCTGAGGTAGGGTCAGTTTGGTAGGCATGTTGATAGGCTAATAATATATTTGCTCCAGTTGCAACGCCACACGGATTTGCGTGTTTAACGATGACGCAACTAGGATCAGCAAAATTTCGAACACATTCTAAAGCTGCATCAGCGTCAGCAAGGTTATTAAATGAAAGAGGTTTGCCCTGGATTTGTTTGCTAGATGAAACGTTTGATTCTTGAGATTTTCTTTCCTTATAAAATGCAGCACTTTGATGTGGATTTTCACCATAACGCATTTTCTGTGATTTTATAAACTGTAAATTTAAAGTATTAGAAAAACCATCTTCCTCTTGGCCTAAATAATTTGCAATTGCGCCATCATATTGTGCAGTATGTTCAAATGCTTTTAAAGCAAGCCTTTCTCTTGTCTCCAATGATGTGTCATGATTGTTGTTTAATTCATCGAGTACTAATTGATAGTCATTCGAATCAACAATAACAGTGACAGACGAATAGTTCTTGGCGCTTGATCGTAGCATTGCTGGACCACCGATATCTATATTTTCAATTGCCTCTTCAATACTACATTCTAGATTTGCAGTGATTGACTGAAATGGATATAGATTAACAATAACAAGGTCAATCGGTTTGATTGAATTTTCATCCATCACCTTTTCGTCTGTACCCCTTCGAGCAAGAATTCCACCGTGAATTATAGGGTTGAGAGTTTTTACCCTGCCAGCCATCATTTCAGGATAACCGGTATATTCTGAAACCTCAGTTACGGGAATGTTTACGCTCTTTAGAAGTTTTGCAGTTCCTCCAGTTGTGATGATTTCGATACTATGTGAGAGTAAGCCTTGAGCAAGTTCAATAATCCCTGATTTATTGGAAACACTAATCAAAGCGCGTTTTATTGGCATTTTTTCTTTGTTTAAGATAGGGGAATTGTATGCAAGTAATTATAATCTTTTATAACTTATAAAGCGCTGCTTTTTTCCTTAAAGTTGCACGATTAATCCCCAAAATTCTAGCCGCTTCACTATGATTTTGATTAACTTTGTCAAGTACAAATTTAAGGGTTGCCGCTTCCGCTTCCTGGGTTACCATTTTAAATACACCATTTGATTTTTGTCCATTTAAATCTATGAAGTATTTCTCAAGTTTATAATTTATGCAGTCTCTTAAATCTCTTTGTTTCATAATGAATACAAAAAATCTTGAAATTTCAAATATTGTTCTGAATGATCAGTCACTCGATTAACACTTGGCCAAAATTCAATACATTTTCTTTGGTCAAGATGCATAGAATACCAAAAAATATGCTTTCTGGACAGCTGTGTTCCAATTTTATGACCATAAAATTCATATATTTGCCGTAAATGACTTAAAATCGTTTCTATCTTTTCACTTAATTTAGGTGACTCAGCAAACTTCCCAGTTAGGAGGAAGTGGTTAACTTCAAAGATAAGCCAAGGGTTACCTTGCGTTGCCCTGCCAAGCATTACTCCATCAGCTCCAGAATAATCTAAAACTTCTTTAGCTTTCTTAGCAGAAGTTATGTCTCCATTGGCAATAACTGGTATAGATAAATCTTTTGCTATTTCTTTTATGGTGTCATATTCTGCTTTGCCGTTATATTTTTGCTCTCTTGTTCTTCCATGAACGGCTATCATTTTGACACCAAAATTTTCAGCGATTTTTGCTATATGAGGAGCGTTTTTATTTTCTGAATTCCATCCAGTACGCATTTTCAGAGTAACAGGAACATTGACGGCTTTAGTAACAGAATGGATAATTTCTTCTGCTAGTTTTTCATTTTGCATGAGTGCAGAGCCGGCCGCTTTATTACAAACTTTTTTTGCAGGGCAACCCATATTAATGTCAACAATTTCAGCTCCAAAATCTACCGCTTTTTTCGCCGAATTTGCCATTTCATTAGCTTCTGAGCCAGCAATTTGAATGCTAATTGGTCCTTTTTCAGATCTAAAATCTAATCGATGTTTTGATTTTGAAGAATCTAAAAGGTGTTTTTGCATAATTACCATTTCAGATGTAGTAAGACTCGCTCCTAATTTTCTGCATAACATTCTAAAAGGTTTATCGCTTGTTCCAGCCATTGGAGCAAGTAGAACTTTTGATTTGAGTTGAAAAGAGCCAATGAACATAAAAAGTTATAATTGCATTGATTTTTTATGCGTTTTCTTTTTAAGTCGTTTTTGCTTAAGTTTGGATAGATGGTCAACAAAAAGAATGCCATCTAAATGATCTATCTCATGCTGGATACAAACGGCTAACATATCATCTGCTTCAATTTCAATAATTTCACCATTTTCTTGAAGTGACTTTACCAAAATATTATTTGATCTTTTAACATTTTCATAGTAGCTTGGAACAGAAAGACATCCCTCTTCTGACTCAATTTCTCCAGATTTATCAGTAATTTCAGGGTTAATTAGACAAAGAGGTTCGTTTTGATTTTCTGATATATCAACAACAATTATTCTTTGATGAAAGTTAACTTGTGTTGCCGCTAGACCAATACCAGGAGCGGCATACATAGTATCAAACATATTTTTTATGAGTTCTTTAATCGTATCGTCGAATTTCTCGACTGGTTTAGCTTTGATCCTCAGCCTTTTATCTGGATATTTAAGTATTGGAAGTATCATGGTTTTATAATAATGCTGTTACAGCCTGTTTTGTCCTCTTGAGGGTAATCAATATTGTAGTGCAAACCCCTGCTTTCTTTTCTAGAAAGGGCAGATTCTACAATAATTTGTGAAGTTTGTACGAGATTTCTTAATTCAATTAAATCGTCAGTAAGTACGTAAGTACGATAATATTCATTTGCTTCTATTTGTATTTGATTTAATCTTTGATAAGCAGTTTTTAACCTTCTATCGCTTCTAACAATGCCAACAAAATTCCACATTAATCTTCTTACTTCATGCCACAAATGGGCTACAACTACTTTTTCTTTTGAAGGCGTAACTCTTGAAGAGTCCCAATCTTTATTAATTATTTTAGCTTTTTTTACAAAATTATTGTTTATATGGTTTGCGCAAGACTTAGCAAAAACAATACATTCAAGAAGAGAATTACTAGCCATTCTATTAGCTCCATGAACTCCTGTATATGCAA
The DNA here is from genome assembly GCA_964606585.1 of uncultured Piscirickettsiaceae bacterium. Lineage (GTDB taxonomy): Bacteria > Pseudomonadota > Gammaproteobacteria > PS1 > Pseudothioglobaceae > Pseudothioglobus. Next base: position 8,754 of record CAZSHL010000017.1, on the reverse strand, counting down.
CCTCTCCAACTGCGTATAAATTGTTTATATCAGTTTTTGCATTTATATCAGAATTTATTCCGCCGCAAGTATAGTGGGCAGCAGGAACAACTGGTAAAGGTTCGTTACAAATATCAATTCCTAACTCAGTACAACGTTTTGTGATGGTTGGAAATCGCTTAACAATCCAATCACTATCTTTAAATGATATATCAAGAAAGACACAATCAAAACCATGTGCTTTCATCTCATGATCGATAGCTCTTGCGACAATATCTCGAGGGGCAAGTTCAAGACGGTCATCATATTTTTTCATAAAACTTCGGCCATTTGGAAGTGTTAATTTTGCACCTTCACCACGAAGAGTTTCCGATATTAAAAAAGATTTTGCGTGTGGGTGGTATAGGCAAGTTGGATGAAATTGCGTAAATTCCATATTGGTTATTTTACAACCAGCTCTATATGCCATTGCAATACCATCTCCCGTAGATGTATCCGGATTAGAAGTATAGAGATAAGTTTTTGAAGCGCCTCCGGTTGCTAGAATAGTTTTTGATGAAGTAAATGTTGAAACTTTATTTAATTTTTTATCTAGAATATATGCGCCATTACAAGTACGATTATCCATTATCAAGTCAATTGCTAAGTGATGTTCAAATAAAGCGATGTTTCTTTGCAGTCTAACTTGTGCAAGAAGATTAGTTTGAACTGATTGACCTGTTTTATCTTTAACGTGGGCGACCCGTTTCGAACTATGTCCACCCTCTGTTGTAAGGTCATAATAACCTTCTTTTTGGGAAAATTCTACACCCAAGCTTTCCAGTTCTGCAACAGCATTTGGTGCATTTTCAACCATAAAACGAATACTTTTTATATCACCAATTCCACATCCTGTATTTAGTGTATCTGTAATATGTGAATGAAAATTATCATTTGAATCTAATACTGCAGAAATACCACCCTGAGCATAAAAAGAGGAGCCTTCGAGAAATTGGTCTTTTGAAATTAATGCAATTGAAAATTTTTTGGAAAGTTGTAAAGCGCTCATTAAGCCAGCCGCTCCTGAGCCAATAATTAGTACGTCAAAATGGTGTTGTTTTGTCATTTTTTTGAAAATTTAATAGTGAAAAAAAATAACTTAATTAAAGAATATATTTCGTTTGCGTAAATATTTTTTTTATATAATTTGCGCCTGAGTTAAACCCTACTTTTTAACCTATTTCTCTCCTTTAGTATAGTAGACTGAGCCCGTACTCTTATTTCGATGCGGGCTTTTTATTTTATTGATGCATTATTAATTATTCATTTTTGGTTTAAATAGTAGTATCAATTTTGGCAACAAAGTTAGGTTGACTATAAAAGCGCTCAGCATAGCAAGAGCAGTAAAAGCGCCAAAATAAATACTTGGTATAAAATTTGACATAATTAATACTGAAAATCCAATTCCAACAGTCACTGCAGTATATAGCATTGCAAGACCAATCGAATTATGAGAACGATACATTGACTTTATGTAATTATTGTCTTTATTTAACTCAGCTTTAAAGCGATGAATATAATGGATAGCATTGTCAACTCCTATTCCAATCGCAATAGCAGCAATTGTTATTGTCATTATGTCTAAAGGTATATTAGTCAAACCCATAATTCCTAATATAAATAGAGATGGTAGCATGTTAGGTATGATTGCAATTATTGATAAACTGACTGATTTAAATACAAATAAAAACATTACAAAGATAATAAAAAATACAGTCGCAATAGAGCGAATTTGAGAATCAAATAAACTTTCAAGTAAGTTGTTATAGAGTGCAAATGCGCCAGTAAAGTGAAAGCTATCTGGCTTGAAACCAAATTTCTCTATAAGCTGTTGTTGAATATCATAAATGAGTTTATTTCTATTCAGGTCTTTATTAGTCTCTTTAATACGAGCAATTAGTCTTAGTTGATTAGTTTGATCAGATATATGGGGATCAAGTATCTGAGATTTGGCACTTTGAGGAATTTTATTTTTACCAATTGTAAGTAAAAAACCATTAGGCATTTTATTGTCATTTGCTTGTGAAAGAATATTCATAAAGGTGTCAATTGAGAGAACCTTTCCTGTAGCTTCAAGCCCATCTATATATTGATGGACTTTACTAAATTCTTTTCTTAATATTTCATCGGCCCAATAATCACTTGCGAGATTATCAAAAACAATTTCCAGCGGTATGGTTCCACCAAGTTTTTCGTCTATAAAAGTCAAACCCTGGTTTATTTCCGTTGATTTTTTAAAGTAATCAATAAAACGATTTTCAACTCCGAGCTTACTCACACCAAAAAAACATAAGGCTACTAAAAATAAGAAGCAAATAATTATTTGAGAGCCATATTTGTCAGTGAAAAAAGCCAATTTTTCTACAATAGGCAATTCTCTTTCATGAGTTTTAATTTTCGGTTTAGACACGAAACACATCAAAACTGGAAAAGCTATAAAAGATATAAGAAGTGCTAAACAAGCGCCAATCGACATCATCCAACCAAAATCAATAACAGGGCGAACATTGCTCACAGTAAATGAGGCAAAAGCTGCAATTGTTGTAAGGGTTGTATAAATACAAGGCCTAGACATTTGTTGCAAGGCTTTTATAACTAGATCATTCGTTGATAGATTTGGTTGAATTTTTGCAAGTTCTCTAAATCTAACCAGTAAATGAATATTTATAGAAAGTGTCAAGACAAGCAATAAAGAAAAAAAGTTCGCTGAAATTACAGTTACTTTCCATCCTAGGGCGCCAATAATTCCTGTCATGGCTAAAGCAGTACATGTGCTGACTAATATAGGTATAAGTACCCACCGAATGCCACGGAAGATAAATGCAAGAATAACTGACATTAAAAGTATTACAGACAAGCTAAATACGACAATATCATTTGCAATAAAGGAAATTACATCATTTCTAACCATAGGGACCCCACCAAGAAAGAGATCTGCATTGTCTCGGTGCTTATCCATGGTTTGGCGTATGTCATTAATTCCCTCTTTTAAGGTATTGCTGTCAATTGTGTTTAAATCGTTGTTTGTTTTGAGAGTAATTAATATTGCAGTAGTCTTCCCATCATCACTAATTAAATTGTTTGAATATAGTGGGCTAGTCTGTAATTCTTTCTGCACAAGTGATATGTCAGCCTTTCCATTATCAATTGTGTATATATCGCTTGCTAATTCAATAAGAGTAAGTGGGGGTGATCTAAAAAGGGAAACATCTAGAATTGAAGTTACAGTATCAACTTTCTCTAGCGAAAGAAGTGCGTCTCTAAATACTCTTAATTGTTGTAGCTGATCTGAATTTATAATACTAGTATTAGTTGTATAGCTAATAACTAATGTATCAATTGTGCCAAAAGTATCCAGCGTTTCGTTGTAAAGGGCTAGGTTTTCATCCCCATCAAGAGAAAGAGAATCTTCAGAAGCATCTAGAGCAAAATGTTGAATTTGAGAAAGAATTATTCCTAATAAAGCTAATAGAAATACTAAAGACTTAGCTGGTCTTTTTGTCAAGAAAATGAAAAAAGAATCCAGCATTATTTGTGCATTGGTTTAAAAATTAAATTTTAATGTCGGTTCTAGGCCTAACATATAATCTAAATGAGTCTCAAATAGAGCATTAAATTGGTATTCATCCCCGTGGTTACGAGTTATTAATGTAGCATTCATCTTATTTTTCGAGCCAACAACAGCAAACATTCTCCCACCTAATTTAATTAATTGAGTTAAATCGTTGTTAATTTCTGGAATAGCGCATCCAAGGATAATAACATCATATTGCTCACTATTAAAGTCATATTTAAGAACATCTCCTGTCATAAGTTCGATATTGTCAAGTTCAAGCCTATTAATACTATTTTGGGCAGATTCGATTAATTCTTGATTAATATCAATACTAACAACTGACTTTGCTAGCTTTGATAAAACGGCGGTAAAGTAGCCACTGCCAGTTCCAATTTCAAGCACATTTTCATGTTTTTGAATATTAAGACTATCAAGAATTCTGCCCTCTATTTTGGGAGAAAACATTTTGCAGTTTTCGCTAATTGGAATTTCAATATCGGCAAAAACTAAACTTTGGTAATCTTGAGGAACAAATTTTTCTCTTGGTGTTTCAATCAACGCGTTATTGGCGTCAACATTTAAGCCACCCCAAGGCCTTATCTGCTGTTCAATTGAGTTTTTTCTTGCTTTATCTATATCCATCTTAGTATTATTTTCTTTTTTTAGGTGGCATCAAATCAGTTATCGTTCCTTCAGCCATTTCTGCTGAAAAAGCAGTAGTTTCAGATAATGTTGGATGTGCATGAACAGTGAGGGCAATATCGCTCATATCGCATCCCATCTCAATAGCTAAGACTGCCTCTGCAATCAATTCACCAGCATTTGTACCACAAATTCCCATACCAAGAATTTTGCCAGATTTTGAATCAAACAGACCTTTAGTGATACCTTCGCTTCGTCCAATACTCAGACTTCTTCCAGATGCAGCCCATGGGAAAACTCCCTTTTCAAAACTTATGCCTTTAGACACAAGTTCCTTTTCTGTTTTTCCTGCCCAAGCAACTTCCGGATCCGTATAGGCAACAGACGGTATCGTAAGAACATCGAAACCTGATTTATGTCCACAAATAACTTCCGCTGCAACCTTTGCCTCGTGAACCGCTTTATGAGCTAACATTGGTTGACCTACAATATCTCCGATAGCATAAATATGAGTAACATTTGTCTTCATCTGTTTGTCAGTTTTAATAAAGCCGCGTTCATCAACCATGACACCAGCTTTATCTGCATCAAGTTGAAGGCCGTTAGGTGAGCGACCGACAGAAACTAAGACTTTGTCAAAGGTATCTATTTTGGGAGCACCTTTACCTTCAAAGCTAACCTTTATTCCTTTTTTAAGGACATTCATTTTTGTGACTTTGGTATTCAAAAATATATTTTTATATGTTTTTTTAATGCGTTTAAATAGCGGCATAATTATATCCTTGTCTGCACTAGGAATAATCTGTGCATCTAACTCTACAATTGTTATTTCACTGCCAAGCGCATGGTAAACTGTTGCCATTTCAAGGCCAATAATCCCGCCACCAACGATAAGAAGTTTTTTGGGAATTTCATTCAATTCAAGTGCATCTGTAGAGTCCATGACGCGCTCATCATCAAAAGGAAAAGATGGAATCTTCGTAACTCTGGACCCTGCGGCAATAACACAATGCTCAAACTCGATTATTTCATTTGTAGGTTCTATTTTGACCTGCTTAGGTGAGATGAATTTTGCATAGCCGTAGACTATTTTGATTTTTCTAGCGCCTGCAAGTGCCTTAATACCTCCAGTCAACTTATTCACTATACTTTCTTTATTTTTACGAACTCCGTCTAGATCAATTTTTGTATTCTTAAAATGAATGCCAAGATGTTCCGCTGAATTTGCTTCATTAATCACTTGAGCTGTATGCAAAAGTGTCTTTGAAGGTATACAGCCAACATTAAGACAAACTCCTCCTAGGCTTTCATATCGCTCGATCAGTGTAACTTCTTTTCCTAGGTCAGCGGCTCTAAATGCAGCAGTATAACCACCCGGTCCCGAACCAATAACTAAAACTTGGGTTTTTGTCATAACAGCATCTCCATAATATTTTTAAGGACTTGGTTAAGGTCTTTAATAAACCTAGCACCCTCAGCTCCATCGATAACTCTGTGATCATATGAAAGTGATACAGGTAGCATCGCAGTAGGTTCAAATGTCTTGCCATTCCATCTCGGCTTTATTTGAGTTCGAGAAATTCCTAAAATTGCAACCTCAGGAGAATTGATGATAGGTGTGAAGTGTGTTCCACCGATTCCACCTAGGCTTGAAACAGTAAAGCCTGCACCTTGCATTTCACTTCTATCCAGTTGACCTTCTCTAGCTCTAGTTGAAATTTCAGCTAGTTCATCAGCAAGCTCAACCAATGATTTTTTTCCCACATCTCTAATAACTGGAACTACTAAGCCTTCAGGAGTATCCATTGCAACACCTAGGTTAAAATATTTTTTGACAAGAAGGTTTTCGCCGCTCTCATCTAGAGAAGAGTTAAAGTTTGGGTGCTGTTTGAGTACTTGGACAACAGCCTTCATGATAAAGACTAAAGGGGTTAGTTTAATGCCGCGCTCTTTTTGGTGTTTCCTAAACTTCTCCATTTGTTCAATATTAACTTCATCAAATTGAGTAACGTGCGGTGTCGTTTCCCAGCAATGAGATAGATGTTTTCCTGATATTTTCTTTATTCTTGAGAGTGGGACTGACTCAATCTCTTCTGGCAAAATACCTCCTGCAACAATTTGCTTAACATAGCCCTTTAAATCAACCTCTATGATTCTGCCTTTTGGTCCTGTCCCTTTAATATTTGATAAACTAGCCCCCAGTTCACGAGCCAGTTTTCTAATAGACGGAGAGGCATGTGAATCATCAGATGTATTTAGGGAAATTGTTTCATCAATTTTATCGGCATTAGCATCGATAGGTGTGTCAACTGATTCTTTTTGTATTTCCTGCTCTATTGTTTTGATTGGTCTATTTTCAGATGTATGAGCTTCTGGCACAGATTCTTCTTTATTACTAGTATCTGATGAAACCTCAAGCGTTAGAATCAGGTCACCTTGACTTACCTTATCACCAACCTTAATTGAAATATTAGTTACTTTTCCAGAAAAAGGAGCCGGAATTTCCATAGTCGCTTTATCATTTTCCAATGTGATAATGCTACTATTCTCTTTAACAATGTCGCCAATTGAGACTAAAACTTCAATAACTTCGACGGAGTCAAAATCACCAATATCAGGCAGAATGACTTCTTTTTTAGTGGTCATGATAAGTTCTATCAAACCTATTTTTTTTTGAGGAAGTAATTATCTCAAAATTAGCCTAGTAAAGGCGATAAATGTTAAAATTTTTTTACATTGTGAACCAAATTTTTTATAAAAATTGATTGTTCGCTAATGTATCAATAAATTTAAATGAATTTTTATGACACTTGCTCTTTCTACAGAGGGTTTAACTAAAACCTATTCAAATAATTTAGAGGCACTCAAAGGTATAGATCTAAGAGTGGAAAAAGGTGATTTTTTTGCTCTTTTAGGATCTAATGGAGCCGGCAAAACTACAGCCATAGGGGTTGTATGTGGTCTATTAAAGGCTACTTCAGGCTCAGTTAATGTTAATGGACTTGATCAAAGAAAACATGTTAATGAAGTGAAACGAATGATCGGCTTGATGCCTCAGGAGTTTAATTTTAATCCCCACCAGCCAAACATAGAAATTTTGATAACCTCGGCTGGCTATTTTGGTATAAGCAAGGATGAATCAAAACCTCGAGCTGAACTACTTCTAAAAAAAATGGAATTGTGGGATAGACGTTTTGATGTGGCACAATCATTATCAGGTGGAATGAAAAGGCGCCTAATGCTTGCTAGAGCATTAATGCATGAACCACAAATATTAATTTTAGACGAACCCACGGCGGGCGTTGATGTAGAAATACGCCAATCTATGTGGAAATATTTAACACAACTAAATAAGGCTGGCATGACAATAATTTTGACTACTCATTATTTAGAGGAAGCCGAATCTTTATGTCGTAATATTGCTATTTTGGACGAGGGCAGCCTTATTGAGCAATCAAATATGAAAAAGCTTTTGTCAAAAGCAAAGCAGCAGGTATTAATACTCGAAAGTGAGGAGAAATTACCAGAAAATATTTCTCTCAAAGATTGTGAATATGAAAAATTGGATAGTTATACTTTGAAAGTTTTTCCAGGAGAGTCAACAACGATTTCTGACGTAGTTATTGAATTGGCCTCCAGTAATATTAAGGTTTCTCACTTAAGAAGCGCGCAGAATAGGTTAGAAAAGTTGTTTTTATCACTTACAAATTAAAAGGATTATGTGGATTACATATAAAACTATTGTAGTCAAAGAGGTTCTAAGGTTTGCCCGTATTTGGATTCAAACTATAATGCCCCCTGTAATTACAACATCACTCTATCTGCTTATATTTGGTGCGCTGATGGGTGGCAGGATTGGTCAAATGCAGGGTATAGATTATCTGCATTTTATTGTTCCTGGAATTATTTTAATGACTGTCATAATGCAATCTTATGCCAATACTGTTTCTTCATTTTTTATGACTAAATATAATAATAGTTTTGAAGAGTTATTAGTTTCTCCCACTCCGAATTGGATTATTTTGATGGGATATGTATCTGGAGGTGTTGCAAGGGGGTTTTGTGTTGGGCTTGCGGTTACTTTTACTATTTCTTTTTTTGTAGACATTAAGCCTTATAGCCTTACTATTTTGTTTGCCACCTTCTTTCTAACATCAATTATGTTTGCAATAGCTGGTTTTATTAATGCTGTTTTTGCCAAGACTTTTGATGACATTGCAATTATTCCTAACTTTGTTCTATTACCGTTAACTTATTTGGGTGGGATGTTTTACAGTATAGAAATTTTGCCAAGTTTTTGGAAAGGCTTGTCAGCTTTTAATCCCATCTTTTATATGATGGATTCATTTAGGTTGGGATTTTTAGGTGTAGGTTCTGTTGAACTTTGGAAGGCCTTTATGGTGCCAATCACAATGATTATTTTGCTAGCACTATTTGCCAATTATCTTCTAAATCGAGGGGTAAGTATCAAAACTGAGTGATTTGAAACATCCAACCGATATGATGTAGCAGTTGATATGTTGAGGTTTACATTTCCT
>CAZSHL010000016.1:0-17134 GCA_964606585.1 uncultured Piscirickettsiaceae bacterium | reverse complement strand
CGTCGAAGCCATGTCATCCCCAGATGCTTATATTATACGCTTTATTAAGAGAATTTAGATAATTGTAACTCGTGCAAATTTTCTTTTGCCGACCTGATAGATTGCGGTACCAGTTTCAGGCTCAAGATCTTTATCGGTGATTTTTTCTCCATCTATTTTTGCTGCACCCTGTTTGATCATACGTAATGCTTCTGAAGTTGAACTGGCCAAGTTTGAATCTTTGAGAAGGTTGGCAATCTTAATTCCCTCAGGGAAATTGAACTCATCCATCTCATCGGGAGTCTGGTTTTTTGCAAATCGGTCGATGAAGTTTTGCTGAGCCTGTTTTGCTTGTTCCTTGTCATGGAAGCGCGTAATAATCTCTTCCGCTAATCGGAATTTGATGTTTCTTGGGTTTTCACCTTCTTTTACTTCCTGTTTCCAGGACTCAATGGTTTCGAGCGACTCAAAACTTAATAGTTCGAGATAGCGCCACATAAGTTCGTCGGAGATAGACATAATTTTTCCAAACATTCTGTCGGGCGCTTCATCAATGCCGATATAGTTGTCGAGAGACTTACTCATTTTTTGAACCCCATCAAGGCCTTCTAATAATGGCATTGTTAGAATCACCTGTGGCTCTTTGCCAGACTGTTTTTGGAGATCTCTGCCCACCAAAAGATTGAATTTTTGATCTGTTCCTCCCAACTCCATATCGGCCTGGAGTGCAACTGAATCGAATCCTTGCACAAGTGGATAGAGGAATTCATGAATCGAAATTGCTTGTTCAGACTTGTAGCGTTTAGAAAAGTCGTCACGCTCCAACATCCTTGCGACTGTTTGCTTTGAGGCTAAAGAGATCATGTCTGCAGAGCTCATCTTGCTCATCCATTCAGAGTTAAAGGCTATCTTTGTTTTATCCTTATCAAGAATCTTGAAGACCTGTTCTTCATAGCTTTTGGCGTTTTCTAGTACCTCTTGTTTAGTGAGCGGCTTGCGAGTTACATTTTTGCCACTAGGGTCACCAATCATTCCGGTAAAGTCACCAATCAGGAAAATAATTTCATGCCCAAGGTCTTGAAGTTGTTTCATCTTGGTAAGGACAACTGTATGTCCAAGGTGAATGTCTGGAGCGGTTGGATCGAATCCTACCTTGATTCTTAAAGGTCTGTTTTTTTGAAGCTTTTTCTTTAACTCATCGAGTGGCAGTATTTCGTCTGTACCTCTTTGAATAATAGCTAACACGTCTTGAATTGTCATGATTATGTTACTCTATGGTCTCGTATGTCCGTCCCCTAGGACGATATATTTTTGTGAAGTTAGGCCTTCCAGTCCTACCGGACCGCGAACATGAAATTTATCGGTACTGATTCCTATTTCTGCGCCTAGTCCATACTCAAATCCATCGGCAAAAGCTGTCGAGGCATTCACCATTACCGAAGATGAATCAACCTCCGTCATAAACCTTTTTGCACGAGCTTTGTTTTCTGTAACGATGGCATCGGTATGGGAGGAGCCATATTTCTCGATATGTGCAATAGCTTCTTCCAATGAATCCACAATGCGAACTGCGAGGATGGGTGCAAGGTATTCCTCAGTCCAGTCATCATCTGTCGCCGCAATGACATTGTTTGAGCGTTTTTGAGATTCTTTACAGCCACGCAGCTCAACTCCTTTGTCAAGATATAGCTCAATAAGTTTCTCGAGTACACCTGAGTTTAAATCCTTGTGCACTAGTAATGTTTCAGTCGCGTTACAGACTCCGTAACGTCGGGTCTTACCATTATAGGCAATATCAATGGCTTTTTGCGATTCTGCATCCTTATCTAGATATGTATGACAAACCCCATGTAGATGTTTGATGACGGGCATCCTGGCATGATTACTCACATTTTCAATCAGACCTTTACCTCCTCTTGGAATGATGGCGTCAACATAATCGCTAGCTTGAACAAGTTTGGTGATAGCTTCGCGGTCCGTGGTATCAATTATCTGCACTGCATTGTCGTCCACACCGGCGTCACTCAAAGCTTTCTTAATGCACTTATATAGAGCTAGGTTTGAGTGAATTGCTTCCGAACCACCTCGCAAAATAACTGCATTGCCAGATTTTAAGCAAAGTGCAGCTGCATCGATAGTCACATTCGGACGTGACTCATAGATGATGCCGATGACTCCGATCGAAACTCTCATTTTTCCAATGTGAATGCCACTAGGGCGTTCCTTTAGTTCAGTTGTATCACCAATTGGGTCAGGAAGAGCGATGATTTGTTCCAAACTTTCGACAATGCCACTTATTCTTTCCGGATTAAGCATTAAACGATCCAACAGTGCATCATCCAGGCCATTGTTTTTTCCTTCAGACAAATCCATTGCATTGGCGCTGAGTATAGATTCTTGATTTTTTTGTAGGTTGCCCATAATATTTCGCAGAACCGAGTTTTTCTTGTCAGTATCTACAATACGTAAGCAACGGGAGGCCTTCTTGGCCTTTTCCCCTAGATTCGTTATCAGTTCAGCTATTAAGTCCATTGCGTTTTCCTGACAAAGCGATTAATATGCTCTTCAGCTCGTCGTAAACGTTAAGATTATCCATACCTTTGAGTGACCGGTCAATACGTCCGAGAGTTAAGAGTATTTTTTGGAGTCCTTGATAGGAGTGTTTCTTGAGGGCATTTTTCAATAATGGTTTTCTCTTCTGCCAAACTCGGTGTTTCGTCAGTACTTCTTCAATTTTTGTATTTTGTTGGATTTCAGTCGACATTGCAATGAGCGCTTTTATTTCACGATAGAGGGTTGCAATGATGATGATTGGAGGCGTCATTTCATCACTAAGTGAGGTAAAAATTTTGTTGACCTTTTCTGTATCTCCTTTGAGCGCAGCATCGATCAAGCCAAATACTGAATAGTGCGACTGTTGATCTATCTGTTGTAGAAAATCTTTATTATTGATGTGGCCATCTGGATAGGCAATCTTTAGTTTTTCAATTTCCTGCATCGTAGCCAGGAGGTTGCCTTCGGTACAATAAGCAATCGCATTGGCGACATCTAGATCACCCCTTATGCCTAGTTCTTTCATATTGCTCATAATCCAACCAACAAGTTGTTCGCTTTGCACTTCCCAGTGCTGAATAATCACGCCATTCTGATCAAGCGCTTTAAACCATTTACTTTTTTGCTGAGCCATATCTAGTTTGCCAGTAGATAAAATCAAAAGAATATCATCCGGCAAAGTTTTTGTTATTTCACTGATTGCATTGGAACCTTTTACTCCAACCTTGCCTGTAGTCAGGCGCAGTTCAACTATTCTTTTCTCAATGAAAAGGGATGGGCTAGAAATATGCTCAATGATTTCATTCCAAGAGGAATTGCTATCAATATCATACCGAACTCTTTCACCATACCCAAATGTTATTGCAGAACCTTTAATTGCCTGTAGGCTCTTCTCGACCATAAGAATTTCTGGCCCAAAAACAAGGTATATTGACTTTAACTCTTTATTGAGTTGATCGATGAGCTGTTCTGGCTTTATTTTCATGAGTAATAATTAGAAGGTATAGTTAATAGAAAAAGCTTGTTCATAAGGACATTGAAATTCGTATTTATCATTATGTCATACTTGCAAAATAAATTGGTATCAAACCTTGAAATAATAGTATCTATACCTATATATCTAGACAATAGGGTATATTTATCGTTCTATATTTAGGATTATTTCCGTTATGTATAAGAATATTTTACTATGGTTGGTTTTGGGTAGCGTTATTGCCTCTCTTTTTGGGCAGTTCAAAATTGAAGACAATAAAAACCAAATTAGCTATTCCCAGTTTATTCAGAGTGTTAATCAAGGCGACGTTTCCAGTGTCAAGATTGCTGGCAGCCAAATCACTGGCGTCACCTCTCTAGGGCAGGAATTTGAAACCTACAGTCCTGGCGATTTGGGAATGATGGGAGATCTGTTAAATAATGGCGTCTCTGTTCAGGCAACGCCACCAGCCAAAGAGAGCTTCTTCAAGCAATTGATCATCTCACTTGCGCCGATCCTATTGCTGATTGGCGTTATTCTGTACACGATGCGTGGCGCTGGAGGAGCTATGGGTGGGAAGAATCCGATGTCCTTTGGAAGGTCAAAGGCGCGCTTGATTACGAAAGATGAATCCCATGTTACCTTTGAAGATGTTGCTGGAGTTGAGGAAGCAAAGGAAGAGGTAAGCGAACTGGTTGATTTTCTCTCTGATCCGGGAAAGTTCACTAGGGTAGGTGGAAAAATTCCTAAGGGTGTTCTCATGGTTGGACCACCCGGTACTGGTAAAACTTTGCTAGCAAAGGCAGTCGCCGGTGAGGCAGATGTGCCATTCTTCTTTATTTCTGGATCTGATTTCGTCGAGATGTTTGTCGGTGTCGGAGCTTCCCGGGTTCGCGATATGTTTGAGCAAGCCAAAAAGAATGCTCCTTGTATTATTTTCATTGACGAGATTGACGCAGTAGGGCGTCAACGCGGTGCCGGAATGGGTGGCGGTCACGACGAGAGAGAACAAACACTGAATCAAATGTTAGTAGAAATGGATGGCTTTGAAGGCTCGGAGGGCATTATTGTTGTTGCCGCTACCAATCGTCCTGATGTTCTAGACCCTGCACTTCTAAGACCTGGAAGGTTTGACCGTACAGTAACGGTTGGCTTACCTGATATCAATGGACGTGATGCTATATTGAAGGTGCATATGAGAAATTTGCCGGTAGCAAAAAATGTCAAATCGATGGATATTGCCAGAGGTACACCAGGATTTTCAGGCGCAGATTTAGCTAATCTCACCAACGAAGCGGCATTAATTGCAGCTGGACAAAACAAGAAATTAGTCGGCATGAAGGAATTTGAAAAAGCAAAAGACAAGATCATGATGGGCGCTGAGAGAAAGAGCATGGTTATGGATGATGCGGAAAAAGAGATGACTGCATACCATGAAGCTGGTCACGCCATAGTCGGTCGCCTAATGCCAAAACATGACCCTGTCTATAAAGTCAGCATTATTCCGCGAGGTCGCGCTCTAGGAGTGACCATGTTCCTGCCAGAAAAAGACAGCTATAGTGTTTCCAAACTTAAACTTAACTCTCAGATTGCTTCATTGTTTGGAGGTCGGATCGCGGAAGAGATTGTTTATGGGCTCGACGCTGTAACTACTGGAGCAAGTAATGATATTGAGCGTGCCACAGAAATAGCACACAAAATGGTCAAACTTTGGGGTATGTCCGATGTTATGGGTCCAATGGCTTATGGTGAGGATGAAGGAGAAGTCTTTTTAGGTCGCCAAGTCACAAAACATAAACATATATCTGAAAAGACATTCAATAAGGTTGATGTTGAAATTAGGAAGATTATTGATTTAAATTACGCAAAGGCATATAAGATACTAGAAGAGAACAGGGATATTTTGGATACCATGGCTGCAGCCCTAGTTGAATTTGAAACTATTGACAAAGAGCAAATCGATGATTTGATGGATAGAAAACCAATGAGAGAATCAGCTGTAGTAGTTGATTCTGAAGAGGTTTCATCAGATTTGGGAACAGGTAAAGAAGCCCAAAACTCTAGATCTCCATCTGACAAAAATCCTGGCAGCGGCGGTACTGAAGAGTTTGCTTAATTAGAGGTAAGCTTGATGGCCGATAGTCCAATCATAATGGGGGTATTAAATATTACCCCCGATTCATTTTCTGATGGTGGAAAATTTTTACAACCACAAAACGCTATCGATCAAGCCATCTTGATGGTCGAACAAGGTGCTGATATTATCGATGTCGGCGGTGTATCTACTCGACCTGGCGCTCCTGAGGTTAGTGAAGCTGAGGAATTGAAAAGGGTATTGCCGGTCATTGAAACGCTATCTAGTAACATCAATGTGCCAATATCAATTGACACCTCAAAGCCCAATGTAATGGAAAAAGCTGTAAAGTCAGGCGCCAGTATAATTAACGATGTTTTTGCATTAAAGGCAAACGGCGCAATTGAAATGGCTTCATCTCTAGAGGTTGATGTGTGCCTAATGCATATGCAAGGAAATCCTAGAACTATGCAACAAAATCCAAGGTATGATGACGTTGTCGCTGAGGTAAAAGATTTTTTTTCAGAGCGTATTGAGGCATGTCAAAGAGTCGGCATAAAGCTAGAGTCAATTACACTTGATCCAGGGTTTGGGTTTGGCAAGAATTTGTCTCATAACGTAGCCTTATTGAAAAATCTGTCTGAATTTCATGAGTTCGGTGTCTCCATCTTAGCTGGACTTTCACGAAAATCAATGATTGGGTCGTTATTAGGAGATAAAGAGGTGAACGAAAGAATGATTGGTAGCGTAACTGCAGCCTTAATCGCAGCGCAGAATGGCGCTGATATTATCAGGGCGCATGATGTTGCTGAAACTAGTGATGCGCTGAAGGTTTGGGCGCAGATTCAACACTTTAGGGAGTAGCTTGTGGATAAAATTTTTGGGACAGACGGTATCAGGGGAACAGTTGGAGAATCGCCCATTACTGCAGACTTTGTCTTGAAGGTTGGTTGGGCGGTCGGCTCTGTGCTAGCTGAAAAGGGACCGGCTAGTGTCATCATAGGTAAAGATACGCGAGTCTCCGGCTACCTATTTGAGTCTGCACTTGAGGCTGGTTTTTTGTCGGCAGGAGTTAATGTTGGCCTTTTAGGCCCTATGCCGACACCAGGCATTGCATATTTGACTCAAGCCTATGGAGTCAATGCTGGTGTTGTAATTAGCGCTTCTCATAATCACTTTCAGGATAATGGCGTCAAACTGTTTTCTAATAAAGGTTTCAAGTTAGACATTAAAACACAACAAGCAATAGAAGAAAAGCTATCTGAACCTATGGTTAGCGTTGATACCACAAGGATAGGTAAAGCGGTAAGACACGATCAAGCTCTAGGGCGCTACATTGAATTTTGCAAGTCGACATTTGACCGATCCGTTGACCTGTCAAACTTAAAGATTGTTGTTGACTGTGCCAATGGTGCAACCTATCACATCGCGCAAAACGTCTTTACTGAATTGGGTGCCGAAGTAGTTATGATAAATAATCAGCCAGATGGCTACAACATTAATCTTAAATGTGGTGCTACTGATACTAAACATCTACAGCGAGAGGTCATAAAACGCGAGGCCGATTTAGGTATCGCTTTTGATGGTGACGGTGATCGTGTTGCAATGGTTGATCATTGTGGCGAAGCAATAGATGGTGATGAAATATTATTTATCATTGCCAAAGACTGGAATGCGAAAGGTAAACTTAAGGCTAAAACGGTGGTTGGTACAAAAATGACAAATCTAGGTGCTCGGCAAGCTTATGCTAAGCTCAATATCAAATTTATAGAAGCAGACGTCGGAGACCGTTATGTGATGGAGAAAATTAAATCCAATAAAGCCGTCCTTGGAGGTGAAGGTTCTGGCCACATTATTTGTCTCAATAAGTCCACATCTGGTGACGGTATCATTTCTGCATTGCAAGTTCTAGAAGTTATAGGTAAATCAAACAAAACACTCCATGAGTTAAAAGGTGAAATGAAAAAGTATCCCCAGACACTTATCAATGTAAAGACCAATGTTAAACTTGATTTAGAAAGTCACGATGGTCTTAGTAAGGCCTTGAAAATTGTTAATTCTATGCTCGGAAAAAATGGTCGTGTACTTATTAGGCCATCAGGCACTGAACCTCTAGTCCGAGTAATGGTCGAATGCGAAGATGAAGAGTTAGCTAATAAAAGCGCCAAACAATTAGCAAAAGCACTGAAATCATAGTCGCTTTTCTTTTATTTGTTTAAATATAATGCCGTATTTGATTGGCGGCGTAACAAGAATAATCCATGAGCTTTTCACCTATTGAATTAAGTTTAATAGCATTAATTTTTAGCTGGACAGGCTTTGTCAGAACTGGTCTTGGTTTTGGTGGGGGCGTTTTAGGGCTACCTTTATTGATGCTGATAGGCGGATCTCCAATTGACTGGTTGCCAATAATTGGTATTCATTTATTGCTTTTTTCATCAATCTCACTTTTTGGTGTATTAAAAGAGGTAGATTGGTATTATCTTAAAGTTTCACTTCCTTGGATTCTACCAGCCAAGATACTGGGTGTTATCGGTCTGATTAGTTTGCCAGCGCAATTGATGTCTATGATTGTATATTTGATTACTAGCTTTTATGCAATTACTTGGATTCTTAATCACCAAATTAGTTCACAAAAGAAATGGGTCGACAACTTGCTGTTATTTTTTGGTGGATATATTTCAGGCACATCCCTTACTGGGGCCCCTTTAATAGTTGCTGTCTATATGCGCTATATTTCTAAGGAAAAATTACGTAATACCTTATTCGTGCTATGGTTTTTCTTGGTAACGATTAAGATGACTGCCTACATAACGGTTGGTGTCTACATTGACTGGAAATCAGCATTAATGTTGATTCCTGTAGCTGCTATAGGGCACCTTATAGGGCTTAAAGCACATACAAAGATTATGGAACATGACAAAAGATTTAGACGTTGGTTAGGGGTAGCCTTGATTCTGATTTGTCTGATTGGCTTTTCTAGGTTGCTGATTAACTAGATTAAGCTTCAAGATGAGCGAGAGGTATTTCAGTTGTACTTTTCATTTCTTCGATTGCAAATTGCGATGTTACTTTAAGAAAATGAACTTTTTCAATTAATCGTTTATAAAAGTCATCATAACTTTCAATGTCATTAACAACAACCTTTAATATATAGTCTATTTCGCCACTCATACGAAAACATTCAATTACCTCTGGCAGTTCTTGAATAGTTCTTGAAAAAAGTTTTAACTTTTCTGGGTCATGTGTATTGACTGTGACAAAGACTATACATGTAACTTTTAATCCAACTCTTTTGCGGTCAAGTAAGGAAACAGTCCTTTGAATATAGCCGAGATTTTTGAGCTGGTTAATACGCTTCCAGCATGGTGTTGTTGAAAGGTGAACTTCTTTTGAAAGGTCTTGAATCGTAATTTCCGCGTTTTTTTGGAGTAGTCCTAGTAATTTGACATCGATTGCGTCCATAAATGTTTCTCTTTATATTTAAAAAAATAAAATTTTTTTCTAAAAATGCTAATTATATCAGCAATAAAGATTCTTTTTTTCTATAAATATATAAATTATAGAAAAAGTTACTATAATTTGTCACACTTATAAGTGAATATATAAATATAAAAATGTACGAATATAACGCAGACGACACTCAATTCCTTGTTGAAAGGGTTGATCAGTTCGAAAAACAACTAAAGAGATATTTGAATGGTGACTTGGATGACGCCAAGTTCAGAAGTCTAAGGCTAAGGAATGGTCTTTACATGGAGTTGCATGCACATATGTTGCGTGTAGCCATACCATACGGCGTGATTAATTCCAAACAATTGAGAGCTCTAGCAGGTGTAGCCGACAAGTATGATCGCGGCTATGGCCACTTTACTACTCGTCAAAACATACAGTTTAACTGGATTGAGGTGGCTGAAATAGCAAACCTTTTGCGTGAATTATCAGCTGTTGGACTTCATGCTATACAGACTAGCGGTAAAGCGACAAGAAATATTACTGCTGACCCCTTGTCCGGCTTGACCGAAGGTGAAATTGAAGATGCTAGGCCATACTGTGAATTAATTAGACGCTGGTTTAATTTGCATCCCGAGTTTTCTTGGCTTCCTGGAAAATTCAAAATTGCAGTTAACGGTGCAAGATTAGATGAGACTGCTCTGAGAATTCACGACCTTGGACTTAGATTGATTCGAAATGATCAGGGAGAATTAGGCTTTAAGGTTTTTGTTGGTGGTGGGCTTGGAGCTGCTGCAATGGTAGGAGCCGAGACAGCATCATTTGTGCCGTCTGAAGATATCCTAAGCTATCTTGAATCAGCTATGAGGGTCTATAACCTAAAGGGTCGAAGAGATAATCAGAAGAGATTGAGGATCAAGTTTTTAGTTCGTGAGCTTGGTGCAGAAGAGTTTTCAAGGCTAGTTGATGAAGACTGGCAGCAAACAAAGAATGATCTTGAGTTAAAATTAAATTTTGCTGAATTAGAGCGCCTTAAATCAGATTTTGTTCTTCCAATTGAACCATTAAATATTGATGGATTTAATGAAGAAATAGATTTCAACTTTAGTATTTGGAAGAAAAACAATGTAAGAGGTCATAAAATCTCGGGTTACAGTATCGTCAATGTCCCTCTCACAAAACTTGGCAATGCGCCTGGCGATGTAACCTCAGAGCAAATGAGAATTTTGGCAGATTTAGCTGATAAGTATAGTGCTAGAGAATTAAGGACAACTAAAAGACAAACGATTGTCTTCCCTCATGTCAGAAAAGATCAGGTATTTGAGCTATGGAAGTCACTAGATAAATATGGCTTGGCAAATCCACATCAGGGCACATTGGCTCAGGTTGTGGCCTGTCCAGGCGGTGATTATTGCGATTTGGCAAAAGCAGTCTCTATACCTATTGCGACCCAAGTCCAGCAAAGATTTGATGACATGGGTAAGTTATTAGATATTGGTAATCTCAATATTAATATTTCCGGATGTGAGAATTCATGCGCACATCACCACATTGCTGATATTGGCTTATTAGGAATGCAAAAAAAAGGAGAAGAATATTATCAAATTACAATTGCAGGTGAAACACTGCATGAAACGAATATTGGTAAAAAGCTCGGCCCCTCAATTAGCGGTACGACTGTTGTCGATGCGGTAGAAAAAATAGTTAATGTGTATCTCGAAAACCGCAACAAAGAAGAGAAGTTTACGGAGGTTTTTAAGAGAATCGGTATAAAACCTTTTAAGGAGAGGGTATATGAGTGAGACTATAGAATTAAAGAGTATCTTAAATAATGACAAAGAGAGTGTTAATTTAGTTTGTTATAGTGAATGGATTGAAAATTACAAAAAATTATCAGTTCAGGGGATTGGTGTGATTGTCGAACCTTCAGATGACGTTTTCTTATTGAAGGATCAGCTCAGTTTCATTGAACTCATTGTATTAGATTTTAATAATTTTGATGATGGAAGGGGTTATTCACAAGCATATTTACTCAGCAAAAGATGGCGCTATAAAGGTGAAATCATTGGAATCAATGCCCACCTTGATCAACTTCAATTTATGCTTAGATCTGGAGTAACTCGATATATTTTGCTTGATCAGTATAAGGGT
Source organism: uncultured Piscirickettsiaceae bacterium (assembly GCA_964606585.1). GTDB lineage: Bacteria > Pseudomonadota > Gammaproteobacteria > PS1 > Pseudothioglobaceae > Pseudothioglobus. The sequence continues at coordinate 5,951 of CAZSHL010000016.1, read as the reverse complement.
GTTAATGAAGAGGATTATACAAATGGTTTTAGCATCTGTTATCAGGCAGCTGCAAATAATTCTGGCCTAAGTCAAAAATATTAAATGCACCAACTCCACGCAAGAAAACGGGATAGAATTTCAAAAGCTAGGAATTGATAATGGGCGATGCAGTTTTTTGTATATTTTACGGCTTAATTTATATTGGCAATTTGATAGTATAATTTCCCCAAAACTTTTTAACAGAGATAGTTATGCAATTAATTACTAAAGGGAGGTATGCATGTCGGCATTAATGACCGAGCAAGTGACTCACGTCCATCATTGGAACGACAACTTATTTAGTTTTCGTACTACTCGCGATCCAGGCTTCCGCTTCAAAAATGGTCACTTTACTATGGTTGGATTACCTATAGAAGGAAAGCCTCTGATGCGCGCCTACAGCTTTGCCAGTGCCAACTACGAGCATGAACTCGAGTTCTTCAGTATCAAGGTACCTGACGGTGATCTCACCTCAAAACTACAAAACCTTTCGATAGGGGATGAGGTATTCGTGGGCAAGCGTTCCACGGGATCCTTAGTTACCGATAACATGATTCCAGGGCGTTACCTATACTTACTGAGCACAGGGACCGGTATAGCACCCTTTATGAGCATTATTAAAGACCTAGAAATCTACGACCAATTCGACCGAGTTATCTTGGTCCACGGGGTGCGCGAAATTTCTGAGTTGGCCTATGCCGATTATATTGAAAACGAACTGCCCAATGATGAATATATTGGTGAAATAGTGCGGCAGAAGTTAATTTACTATCCTACAGTGACTCGTGAGCCTTATAAAAATAACGGCCGCATTACCGAATTAATGCGCTGCGGCAAGCTGTTTTTAGACTTGCAGCAACCCTATCCTAATTTGGATGACGACCGCTTCATGATTTGTGGAAGTGTCAGCATGATTAAAGAGTTAGTAAATATCCTCAAGTTTAAGGATTTCACTGAGGCTCGCAATGTCAAGCCTGGACATTTTGTTATTGAGCGCGCTTTCGTTGAGTCTTAACTCTGACAATTAGCTTGACCCGTATGCCAACATTGGAGGCGATAAAGTAAACACTTTCATTTGTAGATTCGGGGTAGAATTGCGTTGAAAATATTGACAGTGAATAAAGACTATTAAATATGTTTAGTTTAAAATTATCCCGCATATGAAAGCGTATTTCTTAATTCTAATTAGTACAATCTTGGTAAACAATTTTGTCCTGGTAAAGTTCCTAGGTCTCTGCCCTTTTATGGGTGTCTCAAAAAAAATGGATACCGCCATTGGTATGGGTTTTGCAACGACATTTGTTTTAACTCTAGCAAGTATCACCAGCTATCTAATTAATAACTATCTACTGGTGCCCTTCGGGTTGGAGTATCTAAGAACGATCGCATTTATTGTAACTATTGCCGCCGTTGTTGGCTTTACTGAGCTAGTGGTTAACAAGACCTCGCCTGTCCTTCATCAATCATTAGGAGTTTTTTTACCCCTTATTACAACTAACTGTGCTGTCCTTGGTGTTGCACTATTAAATGTTAGTGCAAGTAACAGTTTTCTGCAGTCAGCCGTTTATGGTTTTGGCGCTGCAGTCGGTTTTTCGTTTGTATTAATCCTATTTGCAGGTATCAGAGAGCGGATTGAGTCTGCCGATGTGCCGGTAATTTTTCAAGGTATCCCTATTGCTCTAATTACGGCCGGACTAATGTCAATAGCATTTATGGGTTTTGTTGGTCTAGCAAATGTTTGACGCAATTTCGACTCTTTCGTTGTTGACCCTAGTATTAGGTTTGGGTTTAGGCTATGCCGCGTTAAGATATAAAGTTGAAGGCAATCCTCTAGTTGACCAGATAGATGCCATTTTGCCTCAAACTCAGTGTGGGCAATGTGATTTTCCTGGTTGTAGGCCTTATGCAGAGGCGATGGCTAAAGGTGAAGCGGAAATTAATCAGTGCCCACCAGGCGGGCAAGAGGGCGTTGACGCATTGGCTGAGCTTTTAAATATTGATACAATGCCACTTAACGAGGAACATGGTGAGCCTGAACCAAAACGTATTGCTGTAGTAGATGAAAATGTTTGTATTGGTTGCACATTGTGTATCCAGGCATGTCCAGTAGATGCTTTTGTTGGATCGTCTAAAGTGATGACAACCGTAATTGCTGACGAATGCACGGGTTGCGATCTATGTATACCAGTTTGCCCAGTTGACTGTATTGAGATGGTTGAGGTTAAGTCTACCTTTCGAAATTATGTACCTGATATTGCTGAGTTAGAGCATGTCTAATTTTGCATTCAAAGGTGGATTAAAGTTGGAAAACCCATACCCAACTAATGAAATTGATTTAATCAGAATACCTTTGCCTAAAAAGGTAGTTTTACCAATGCAGCAGCGTATTGGTGAACAAGCAAAACCAATTGTGAGTGTGGGTGAGCATGTTTTGACTGGCCAAATTATTGCTACAATTGATGATGACCTTTGCGCACCAGTTCATGCCTCTATTTCGGGAACAGTAGTAGCGATTGATGAACACGTACATGCGCACAAGTCAGGACTCAAAGGGCTTTGTGTAACCATTGAATCTGATGGTAAGGATAACTGGGTTGATACTAGCATTGGCTGTACAGAACAATATGAACTCTGCACCCCCGAAACGATTTACAATAAAATTCGTGTATCTGGAATTGTAGGAATGGGAGGGGCTGGCTTTCCTACCCATACAAAAGTAAGGTTGGCTGAAGGGTGCCACACTTTAATTGTGAATGCTACCGAATGTGAGCCTGGTATAACTTGTGACGCATCTCTAATGCTTGCCTATCCTACAAAAGTTATTCGTGGTGCAGAGGTGTTGCTGCATGTCACTGGAGCTGAGCGCGCTATTATTGCTATAGAAGATGACAAGCCTGAAGCCATCACTCTATTAAAAAAGTATTGCAAAAATGATCGCATCATTATCGAGGAAATCCCAACAAAATACACCTCTGGCTCGGAAAAAATATTGGTTAAATCTTTGCTGGGTATCGAAATTCCTTCTGGTAAATTTGCGTCAGATGTTGACGTTCTTTGTTTAAATGTTGGCACCGTGGTTGCTATATTTGACGCTGTAGTTGAGAATAGACCTTTAATTTCAAGAGCAGTGACTGTTGCAGGCACTGCCGTTAAGGTTCCAAAAAACCTACAGGTCAGACTGGGAGCGAGCTATGACTATCTTTTGGGTTTTACTGATTACCAGACAGGTAGGCATAAAGTTACGATGGCTGGAATGATGATGGGAATTGAACTTCAAGGAACTGACTATTCTGTTAGCAAAAATACGAACTGTATTTTTGTCGATATAGATGAAAAAAATAGTACTGAAGTGGTAAAGGAATGTATTCGATGTGGCATATGTAATACAGTTTGTCCGGTAGGCCTACTGCCGCAACAACTCTACTGGTACTCAAAGGCTAAAAATATTGAAAAAGCTCTTGAATATAATTTAGTTGATTGTATTGAGTGTGGTTGTTGTTCATATGTATGCCCTAGCAGATTACCGCTGATTGATTATTATCAATTTTCTAAGGCGCTTCATCGTCAACAAGTTAAAGATAAGGTGCAAACAGATAAAGCGCGAAATCGTTTTGAATTCCGTGAAATGCGTTTGGAAAGAAATAAACGAGAGAGGACAGAAATGATGGAGGCGAAGAAAAGAGAATTAAAAGAAAAAATGGCAAAAGACAAGACTCAAAAAAATATTATTGAGGAAGCCGTAAAGCGTGTCAGCTCTTCAAAGGTAAATAACAAGGTGGAAGATGAACAATAAGCATCTCAATACCAATCAAATAATGCGCCAAGTTATTTTTGCTCTTATTCTTGGTATAACCGCACAAGTCTATTTTTTTGGTCCATCGGTAATTTTACAAATTATTCTTGCAAGCGCTACAGCTGTAGTTGCAGAAGCTATATTTCTCCGATTCCGTGAATCAAGAATTATGCCGGCGATTATGGATGGTTCAGCCATTTTGACGGCGATTTTATTGGCAATCTCTATTCCAAGTATCGCTCCATGGTGGGTTATAGTTTTAGGTGTTCTTTTTGCCATTATTTTTGGTAAACAAATCTTTGGAGGGCTAGGAAACAACCCATTTAATCCAGCCATGCTGGGTTACGCATTTTTATTGATATCGTATCCAGTACAAATGACACAGTGGCCAGGTGAATTTATTTCCTTTGCTCAAGGCATGGATATTATTTTGGGCACGCAGAATATTGATGGTTTGACAGGCGCAACAAGACTTGATGATGTGAAAACTCAATTAATGCTTGGATTGCAGGTTCAGGATATTAATTTGGAGTCAGTTAGTCAATTATGGATTAATGTTGGTTTTTTATTAGGTGGTATTTACCTCCTTTTTCGACGTATCATCTTTTGGCAGATACCCTTTTCTTTATTGATTGGCATTGCTCTAATGTCAGCAGTTCTATTTCTTTTAGATCGAGGCCAATTTGCTTCACCATACTTCCATTTTGTAAATGGGGCAACAATGTTGGCCGCTTTTTTTATTGCTACGGACCCGGTTTCAGCAAGCACTACACCTAGGGGTAGATTTATTTATGGATTTTTTATTGGAGTGCTGATTGTTATCATCAGGGTTTTTGGTGGTTATCCTGATGCTGTAGCTTTTGCAGTGCTATTGATGAATATTGCAGTTCCTTTGATTGATTTTTATACACAACCTAAGGTGTATGGTAATGACTAACTCGACAATTATTAAATCAGGCCTATTGATGTTTGCTTTCACATTGATTTGTGTCTTCATTGTTAGTCTTGTAGAACAGACAACCGAAGATAAAATTGAATTCAATGAACAACAACTTCTTATCAGCAGACTTCACGAAATTACGAGTGATTATGATAATTCAATTCTTGCTGATAAATATTTTAGAGATGTTGAGTTACACGGCATCAAGCAAACCGTTACTATCTTTCCGGCCAAAAAAAATGGTCAAGTTGTAGCCCATTTAGTTGAGCATACCTATCCAAATGGCTACAATGGCGATATTAGACTTCTGACCGGGGTTGATAGAAAGGGTCAATTGATTGGCGTTCGCGTCATTAACCATAGAGAAACACCAGGCCTGGGTGATAAAATCGAGGCTCGAAAGTCTGATTGGATTAAAGGTTTTAATGGCCTATCTTTGGATAATCCAATAAAATCGAAGTGGAAAGTTAAGAGGGATGGAGGCTATTTTGACCAGTTTACTGGAGCTACCATCACGCCTCGTGCAGTTGTAAGTGCTGCCTATCAAGTATTGGAATATTTTAATAACAATGAAGTTAGATGATTTTGACTTTAAGTTACCTAAGTCATTAATTGCCCAAAATCCTCGCAAAAAGAGAACAAACTCAAAACTATTGGTTGTAGCTGAAAGTTTTGTCGATACAAAGTTTGCGCAGTTAGGAAAATTTCTTCGACCCAATGACTTATTAATTCTCAATGACACAAAAGTCATTCCTGCAAGGCTTTATGCTCAAAAGGAGTCTGGCGGTAAGGTTGAAATTTTGATAGAAAGACTTACTAGTGATCAAGAAGCATTAGCAATGATTAAGGCAAGTAGGGCTCCTAAAGTTGGAAGCTTTATTATTCTCGAAAATAATCAACGTGTCCAGATCGCTGATAAATCTTCAGGCTTTTATATTTTAATTTTTGAGACTGATTCAATTCTTGATATGCTTGATGAAATTGGACACGTCCCCTTACCACCTTATATTGAAAGAAATGATGAGGAAGATGATATAGGTCGTTATCAAACAGTTTATGCAAAAGTTGAAGGAGCTGTTGCTGCAACTGCTGTTGCAGCTGCGCTGCCCCAAAAATGCCCCAAATACTGCTATATTTTTACTTTTAGTACCTGTATATTTGTGCATACCCCGGTTGTTGTTATTCCTCTCAGTTCTG
>CAZSHL010000015.1:0-17245 GCA_964606585.1 uncultured Piscirickettsiaceae bacterium | reverse complement strand
AACAAAGTAACCATCGTTAAGTTCATTATTAACGGTTGCAATGACCTTATTTTGTTTTCTGGCTTTGTCTACATGATTTTGCAGTTTTATTTGTGCCTCAGCATTAATAACTGGACCGCAGTCGGTATCTAAAAACCTCGGATTTCCAAGATTCATTTCCAGCATGGCCCCCTTAATCATAACAACAGTATCGTCAAAACACTCATCCTGTATAAGGAGTATTCTGAGTGCAGAGCAACGCTGACCGGCACTCTTGAATGCGCTAGCAAGAACATCTCGAGTGACCTGCTCACTGAGCGCTGTTGAGTCAACTACCATAGCATTTAAACCACCCGTTTCAGCGATTAGTCTAGCATTAGCATTGTTATTCATTAACAGATTATTCTTGATCATCCTGGCAACCTGAGTTGACCCGGTAAATGCGACTCCAGCAATATCTGGATGACTTGTGAGGTAAGATCCCACTTGGGAACCTATCCCTAAAGATAACTGCAGAACTCCCAAAGGTATGCCTGACTCAATCAGTAATTGTGACGCTCTATAGGCTATCAGCGAGGTACTCTCGGCAGGTTTAGCAATCACACAATTTCCGGCAGCCAGTGCAGCCGCTATCTGACCGGTAAAAATTGCCAACGGAAAATTCCAAGGACTGATGCAAACAAAAACACCAAGCGGTTCTCGCTTATTAGGTATAACTGTTTGCCCAAGTTTGGAGTAATAGCGCAAGAAATCTACCGCCTCTCGCACTTCGTCAACAGCATCCTGGTAGGTTTTACCAGCCTCCCTCATCGCTAAAACCATTAACTCTGCTTGATTAGCTTCGTAGAGATCAGCTGCAATATTTAAACTCTGACAAATCGCTTTCTGATTTTGCCTATTTTCGGTAAAGGAACTTTTTGCCCGCTCTAGAGATTGCTCCAGCTGTTTATCATTAGCATATACTACACTGCCGACCTTATCAGATTTATCAGCCGGATTTATAACCCATTCTACGCCACTCTGGGCTATATCGATCCCATCAAGGATGGACGCTGCGTGCCATTTATGTTTAAGCCATCTTAGCTGTTGCCCATACAAACAATCAACCTCGTCTTGTTCTGAAAGTATGACGCTTTTCGAGTTACAACGAATACTTTTGTAGATGTCTTTTGGTAAGGGTATGAGTGGATGTGAAAACTGCGAATCCTGTTCAACTTGACTTAAAACATCTGAAGCCAAGTCTTTTGGACTGATGCTTTTGTCAAACAGGTGATTGATAAACGAACTATTAGCTCCATTTTCGAGCAACCTCCTCATCAGATATGCAAGTAAATCTTTATGGCTACCGACCGGTGCATAGGTCCTTGTCAGCACTCCGTACTGACTTGCTACGACTTTATGTAGAGATTCACCCATACCGTGTAAACGTTGAATCTCAAATCCCGAACTATCGCCTGCTGTCTCACAAACACTGACCAAGGTATGGGCATTGTGACTAGCAAATTGCGGATAAATATAATCACGCATTTTTAGTAACTTTTGTGCACATACAATATAGCAGTAGTCGGTGTTAGCTTTTTTTGTAAATACCGGATAATCAACATCACCAAGCACTTGAGCCTGCTTTATTTCACTATCCCAATAAGCCCCCTTAACTAGGCGCAACATAATAGATATTTTGTTTTTCTGACACTGATCATAGAGCCAGTCTAAAACGTAAGGAGCACGCCTTTGATATGCCTGGACGACGACTCCAAATCCTTTCCATTTTGAATTCGCTATAGTCAGCATAATTGCACCAATTACGTCGAGCGATATATCAAGTCGTTCTGACTCTTCTGCGTCAATGTTAATGGCAATATCATATTTTTCAGCAAGCTTTACTAGTTCTAAAATTCTTGGAACTATCTCCTGTAAGACTCTACCCTTATGGGCAAAGTTATAGGTTGGATGCAGCGCTGAAAGTTTTACTGAAATGCCATTGGCAAGCGTGATTTCAGTTCCATCACTACTTTCACCAATCACTGTTAATGCGTGTTTATAGGCGTGAAAGTATCGGTCTGCATCTGCCTGTGTCCATGCCGCCTCGCCAAGCATGTCAAATGAATGAATCTCTCCTTTATTCTTAGACAAGGCGCTTTCAATGTCCTGTGCAAAAACAAACTGGGAACCAAAAAATTTCATCACACTGGCCGCACTAAAACGAATGCCGGGTCTGGATAGAATATCGAGCGCGTGCTTGATGCGCTCCTTGATGGAAACATCATGGCCGTGACTAATCATCATGTCGGCAATACTAAGCGCGAGTGTTGCGAGACTCACAATTGATGATTTCCCTCCCTGAAGGTGTTTAGACCAGGCTCTATTCGAAATCTTATCGGCAAAAAGCTTATCTCTCGTCTTGTTATCGGGCACCCGTAAAAAGGACTCGGCTAAGGTCATCAATGATAAACCCTCCTCAGTATTGAGATTGTATTCAGCTATAAATTGTGAGAGCAAGTCTGGCCTTTTTGATTGTCGTAGACTTTTGATGAGTTCGGTAGTTTTCGTACTAATTATTGCTCTTTGCTTGTGGGTGCTATTTTCCATAGTCATGAGGTTTGATAGCACACTTTTTTCGTCCACCACTCGTGCATTTCTCACAATCTGGCGCAATTTACTATAATCAGTAGACAATTCTTCCAGGAACATGCTATAAAAAAATTTATATTACCTAAAACTATATGTTAGCTAAAATTTCAACGATAAAATAATAAATAAATTAATATTACACCCCTTGACAGGCACAAGAATTAGGAACAAAATGCGCGAATGATATTCTCCTAAAGTTGTAATTATGACTAGAAGAAAAACAGGTGGAAGAGAGGCTAGAATTGCCCTAAGAAATGCACCATTAGCAAAAGAAGAAAAACCCGTTTTGCCTGGTGAAATTGGGGGCACCTATCAACCCTTAAGCGCTACTCAGGTCAAGGCTATCGAAGAAAATGCTTTTCGCATTCTTGAAGAAATTGGCTTTAATGATGCAACACCACGCTGTATAGAAACTTGTGTTGCAGCTGGCGCAATCATGGGCAATGATGGGCGATTAAGAATGCCACGTGAGGTTGTAAAGAATGCCATGAACCTTGCGAAACGTGATCTAGTACTCTTCGGTCAATCATCAAAATATGATCTCGATTTAAGTGGTTCTAGAGTGCACTTCTCGACAGCAGGTGCGGCAGTATTAATTGCCGACACTGAAAAAAATGAATACCGCGAGTCTCTGAGTAAAGATCTATACGATATGGCTCGTATTGTTAGCAAATGCGAGAACATCCATATGTTCCAACGTACCTGCGTTTTGCGTGACATTAAGGATCCTCGAGTTTTAGATCAGAATTCAATCTATTGTTCTGTCATGGGAACACAGAAACACATCGGCACCAGTTTTACAGAAGCATCCCACGTCACAGACGGGCTTCAAATGCTCCATATCATTGCGGGTGGTGAGGATAAATGGAGAGAAAGGCCATTCGTAAGTATGAGTAACTGCTTTGTTGTTCCTCCTATGAAGTTTGCGGAAGAGTCTTTAGAATGTCTCCATGTAGGCGTTGAAGGCGGAATGCCTATATTGTTGCTTTCTGCGGCGCAGGCAGGGGCTACCGCGCCACCACTTTTACCTGGGGTCGTTTCTCAAGCCTGGGCAGAATGCCTAGGGGGTCTAGTTTATGTTAATGCGATAAAGCCTGGCGCGCCAGCCATTCTAGGTACCTGGCCATTTGTTTCAGATCTCCGCACAGGAGCTATGTGTGGTGGGTCGCCTGAACAAGGACTTATTTCAGCTGCTTGTGCGCAGATGGGCAATTATTTTGGACTTCCTACTGGAACAGCAGCCGGTATGACAGATGCCAAATTCCCCGACTTTCAGGCCGGCCAGGAAAGAGCATCGACCCATGTAGCAACTGCCATGGCCGGAGCTAACATTATTTATGAGTCTGCTGGAATGTATGCCAGTCTGTTGGGCACCTGTCCCGAAAGCCTTTTGCTTGACAATGATTTTCTAGGAGCCTCTTTGAGAATGACTAAGGGCATCAGCGATGAGAGTGAAGAGGCATTATGTTTTGATGCAATTCAAGATGTTTGTCTGAATAATCGCGGTCATTATCTAGGTTCAGAACAAACCATTGATGTGATGCAAAGTGAATACATTTACCCAGAACTTAGCGACCGAGATAGTCCAAATGATTGGAAAGACAAAGGAAAACCAGTACTAATTGAAACAGCCATTGAGAGAAAAAAAGAAATTTTATCAAACTATTATCCTGACCATGTCAGTGATGAAATTGACAAAGAGTTACGAGATAAATTTGATATTCAGTTGACTCGCAAAGATATTGGTAGGAAACCATTTTCGGGAAATTTAAAGTGAAAAAACATACACAAGTTGCAATCATCGGTGGTGGATCGCTTGGAGTTAACCTTATGTATCACCTCACACAAGAGGGATGGAATGATGTGGTACTGTTTGAAAAGGGAGAGCTAACGAGCGGCTCGACCTGGCATGCCGCAGGGCTATGCCCAAACTTTAACGGTAATCATACGCTTTCACATATTCATGAATATACCATCAAACTTTATGATGAAATTTTGCCCAAAATAACTGGACTACCTTCCTCATTTCATAAGACCGGCTCTCTGCGTGTAGGCTACACGGAAATTGAAGAGCATTGGTTTCGCCATGTCATCAGTAAATCAAATCATATCGGCTGCGAAATGCATTTCGTCTCAAAAGAAGAAGCTAAAACTATTAATCCGATGATGGACTTTGAAGGAGCTAGATGTATCCTGTATACACCTAACGACGGCCATGTTGACCCAACAACCGTGGTAACACAACTTGCACAACTAGCGAAAAAAGCAGGCGCCCAGATAAGCAACTTTAACCGAGTTATGGATATCAATATTTTAACTAACGGTGAATATGAAGTAGTAACAGAAAAAGGTAACATTGTGGCCCAGCATGTGGTCAATGCTGGAGGCTGTTTTGCCCCCCAAGTCGGCGCTATGGTTGGCTCATATGTTCCTCTAGTAAATCTTCAACATCAATACTTGATAACGGAAAGTCACCCCGAATTTTCATCACTATCCAAGGAGTTGCCCGTTACTCGTGATTCCTCAGCATCAGCATACATAAGACAGGAAGGTAAAGGCTTTTTAATTGGTCCATATGAAGAGCGAGGTTCAAAGCCTTGGGCGCTTGACGGTCTTAATTGGTCATTTGATAGAGAACTATTTGAAGGCAACATTGAAAGACTTATGCCCTGGCTAGAACGCTGTATGGAGCTTTTCCCTTTATTCAAGGATACAGGTATTAGCACTGTCATCAATGGTCTTATCACCCATACACCGGACGACAACCTTCTTGTCGGTCCAGCAAAAGGTTTGACAAACTTTTGGAACTTGTGTGGCGCAAGTATTGGTATCGCACAAGGAGGGATTGGCAAATACCTAGCGCAATGGATGATTCATGGACAAACAGAACTTAATATGGCTTCACTGGACTCTCGAAGATTCGACCAATGGGCTGATAAGAAATACTGCATCACACGGGCTATTGAATCTTATGAAAGAATGTATGCAATGGCAGTGCCCAACGAGAACCGTCCACACGGTAGACCTTTAAGAGTCAGTGCACTACATAACTTATTATCTCAAAAAGGAGCAATCCATACTGTTAACACGGGTTATGAAAAACCGTCTTGGTTTACAACTCAAAATATTAGTGGTGAAAGTCATAGCTGGAGCCATAGCGAAGCACACGAAGCCATCGCTGAAGAATGTACTGCCGTTCAAAATGATTGTGGAGTCACCGATATTAGTGGAACGGCAAAATTTAAAGTTACTGGTCAAGATGCCTTTGCATTTCTTGACAATTTGTCTTGCAATAAACTACCCTCTAAGGATGGCAGAATTGGATTGACCCTATTTCATGCTCCAAATGGTGGAATTATGGCTGAACAAACCATCAGCAGAGTTAGTCAAGATGAATTTATCTTGATGGGCGCGATTGGTTCTCAAGTCAAGGACTATCAGTGGCTTGACGAGCATTCGAAAGGATATAAAGTTAATATCGAAGATATGACTGAGAGTTGGGGAGGACTGCTTTTAACAGGACCTAATGCTCGCAAAGCGCTCCAAAAGTGCACTCAAGAGAACCTAAGCAATGTCGCCTTTCCTTGGTTGAGTTGTCGTACAATGCAGATTGACTCAGCTCCTGTCTTTGCAATGCGAGTCTCTTATGCTGGAGAGCTTGGCTGGGAACTACATATGCCAACATGGCAACTTATCTCTATATATGAAACCTTGCTGGAGATGGGGCAGGCATTTGGCATACGTGACTTCGGAGGACAGGCTTTCAATAGTATGAGACTTGAAAAAATGTATCGCGCTTATGGTACCGAATTTACGGAAGAGATCTCTGCAATTGAGGCGAGCATGGAAAGATTCATCGATCTTAGTCGCAACTTTATTGGCCGTGATAACATCAAAAAAAGACAATCTAAAGGTGCCTCAATGAAGCTTGCCTACCTTGTATTTGATGACCAGATTCCATCAGAATGTTTCGGCAATGAGGCTGTTTTTGCTGACCATCAACTAAGCGGAATCATTACCAGTGGAGCCTATGGGCATCGGGTAGGACATAGCATTGCGTTCGCTTACCTACAACCTGAATACTGCAAAGAGGGTACGCCACTCACTGTAGAGACCGCATTAGGCGCTAGAAAATGTCATGTATCGATGAATGCATCTTACGACCCAAATAATATAAAATTACGTTCCTAATATGGCCACTATATATGGTTGATAATCATTATAAATATGAATCAGCAAAGCGAACTAAGACAAATAATTAGCCCTTGTGTTAGCATCTGCAAGTACAATAAAAATAACTACTGTATAGGTTGCAAGCGTCATATGAATGAAATATTTGACTGGTTTGACTATAGCGACCAAATGAGACGCGCAATTATGCAAGATTTAGGTGAGCGTGATATTGATTCGGCACTATAGATTTAGCTAGACATATAACTATCTAAAGGTCGTTAGATCTTTAAATTTGATGTTGCTTAAAACCATCAAGGATGCCACCGCCATGATGGTGCCTATAGCGTTTTTCAATGTTAACATTTCACTAAAAAATATGGCTCCCAAAGCAATCGCAAAAAATGGCGTTAGCAAACTGAACTCAGCACACCTTTTTGACCCCAAAACTTTAAGTCCTATATAGTAAAGGGTAGCGGCAATTGTAGTACTCAAGACTGAAAGAATAAATATATTTATCCAGAATACTTTATTCATATTTACCTCTGAAAGAAATGCACCTTCGAACGACAAGGACCAATCAATAATTAGCGCAAAAATGCAGATATAAAAGTTAAAAGCAAGCACATGCATATTTCTCATAAATGCTCCAAAAATAGTTATTAACGCATAAAAGAAAGCGGCCAGAAAAAAATAAAAATTTCCCCCACGCATCCATTCTGAAAGTGTAAATTGTTCAAAATTCATCATAAAAGTAACACCAATTATTCCAAATAGCAATACCGACCAATCCCTCAAAGTTGGCTTGGATTTCTTAGAAAACACCATAAAGATATAGACAAATATTGGTATCAAAACGGTTACAAGTGCAGCTCCCAATCCTGCAGCGCCATGCTGCATTCCCATAAAATAAAAGCGCGTATTACCAATTAAAAATATCGCTAGTAATAAAGACAATAACAAATTTCGTTTATTAATGCTGAGCGGAATTTTCATCCACCAAAGTAGCGGCAAAGTTGACAGAATTGCAAAAAAGTATCTATACACAACAATTTCATTTTCGCTAATATAAAACGATAGATATTTCGTTGCGATTCCAGATAGAGCCCAAGTAAATGTCACCATTACCATCAACAAAGACATCGTTCTTTTTGACTCAATCATAACTATATCTCGCTGCATTTAATACAATGCCACAAAAAAACCAACCAAAATCATGGTAAAACCTGTCACTTCATTAACTTTCTTAATAACCTGAGGATTTTCAATATGTGCTCTTAACCTAATTCCCAAAATGTTGGCTAGACTGAGGACAAAGAATACAGTAATCCCTACAACCCCAATCACCTTTATTTCAGTTGCAATTGTTAGATTGTCTAGATCAATTAATATAGGAAGAAAAGATAGGTAAAAAATAATTGTCTTGGGGTTAGTGACACCTACAACAAAACCAGCAATAAATAACTTCAATATTGACCTTTTTTCACGCGATGTTTCAAAACTAACACCCTTCAACCGCCACTGCTGATAACCGATATAGACAAGATATGTGGCTCCAAAAATTTTCACATAAAGCATGCTATTGCTGATCAACTCAGCTAAAGCATTAAGCGCCAACATTGCTATGGCAACATAAATAATGTCGCCTATAGTATGTCCAATAGAGAGCCACACACCAGACATCGCACCGTACCTTGTAGATATTGCGAGAACCGCAAACAAACCAGGTCCAGGCGAAATAGCATAGACAAACGTAGCTATTGTAAGTGATAGAAGTGTTAGCCAGTCCATTACGAGATTATAGCCATAGCATCTGCTATAATTCCAACATTATTAAGCGCTATATTCTTACTCTTACATGAACTTAGATTACCTTGACTTTGAACAACCAATCGCTGAACTTGAGGGAAAGATACAGGCACTAGAAAATGTCAAAGACAGTGCCAATATTTCAAAGGAAATGGAGGCACTCAAACTAAAAAGTGAGACTTTAACGAAAAAAATATTTTCATCTCTCAGTGACTGGCAAATTTCACAACTAGCAAGACATCCCAAGAGGCTCTATACGTTAGACTATATTGGATCTATTTTTGACGAGTTTACCGAATTACATGGAGATCGCTCTTTCTCCGATGATAAAGCCTTAATTGGGGGAATTGCTAAAATCGATGACTTCTCGTTTGTATTTATAGGACAGCAAAAAGGAAGATCTACAAAAGAAAAACTGCTTCATAATTTTGGTATGACGAGACCGGAAGGTTACCGCAAAGCATTGAGATTAATGAAGATGGCTGAAAAGTTTTCGCTACCGATTATTTCATTTATTGATACTCCAGGTGCATATCCCGGAATTGGTGCAGAAGAAAGAGGACAAAGTGAGGCAATCGCGAGAAACTTGTTTGAAATGTCTACACTAGAAACACCAATTATTTCTGTTGTGATCGGCGAAGGCGGGTCCGGTGGCGCTCTTGCGATCGGCCTAGCTGATACCATGATGATGTTCGAATACAGCATCTACTCGGTCATTTCGCCGGAAGGATGTGCTTCAATTCTGTACAATGACTCAACAAAAGCTAGCACTGCCGCCGAATACCTTAAACTAACTAGCAAACACCTTAAGAGATTCAAGTTAATTGATAAAATTATTCCCGAACCACTCGGTGGCATTCATAGAGACCCTGAAAAAGCTTGCGAGCTTTTAAGAAAGGCACTTATTAAAGAATTAAAATCTATTCAAGAAGTATCAACTGAAGAGCTCCTAAAGGAGAGGCATAAAAAACTTTTAGGCTTTGGAAAATTTAACGAATAAAGACAAATTCCTTGAAGGCAAGAGAATAGTAATTGCTCTTAGTGGCGGTGTTGACTCTGTAGTTCTTCTGCACTATCTATCAAAATTCTACGCCAACAAAGTCAGGGCAATTCATATCAACCATAACCTCTCTAAACACTCAAAACAGTGGGATGCTTTCTGCAAATCTTTGTGTGAAAAACAAAAAATCAATTATAAATCTGTTGACATTTTCGTCGAAAATATATCAAACGTCGAGGAAAATGCACGTAAAAAACGATATCATGCTTTATTTAATGAATTAAAAGATAACGAGGTCCTCTGTACAGCCCACCATCAAGATGATCAAGCTGAAACACTGCTACTGCAACTCTTCAGAGGTAGCGGAGTTGCTGGATTGGCGGCGATGCCAAAAAGTAAAAGCCTTAACGGCTATGAACTATATCGTCCACTCCTAGGAGTTTCAAGGAAACAGATCATGGAATATGCAATTACTAATCATATTGACTGGATTGAGGACGATAGCAACCAAAATACTAACTTTAGAAGAAACTTACTTAGAATTGATTTTTTGCCAAAACTAAGCGAAGTATTTGTTAGTTTGACTGCGAATATTTCTAGGAGCGCTAAGCACCAGGCTGAAGCTCTTGACTTGATGCGCGATTTGGCGGAACTTGATATCGACAACCACTCACTGATTAGCAATGAAAGATTGCAGATTGATGGACTTTTGGGGTTACCGAAAAGACGGATGGTCAATGTTATTCGTCATCATATTAATAAACTGGGTTACAACTCACCCTCCGAAAAAGTACTCCAAGAAATAATCACCCTTATAAACGCGAAAAAGGACGCCAAGCCAATCGTTAATTGGAGTCACTATGAAATTAGACGCTATCAGAATGAGCTCTATTTCTTCGATGAAAATCGAACGCACATACCAAAGCACTGTGAGCACTATGAATCGCTCAGGAATCAGCAAAACTTTGAGATTCGTTACAGAATTGAGGGGCAACGTGTAAAACAAAAAAACAAAAAGCATTCGCAGTCACTTAAAAGGGTTTTGCAGGAAGCTGAAATCCCTCCTTGGGAGCGCGACCAGATAAGGATGTACTATGTTGACGGCAAGTTGAGGGCTGTTGAAGGTATTGGAGAAATGGAAGAAGACTGAATTAGCTATATGGATTTTTCACGCCAATCTTGTGTAAAAATTCAATTTCAGCTGTTTCCATTTTTTTTGCATCACCTAAATCGATATGGTCGTAACCCAGCAAGTGCAGTATTCCATGAACCAGTATGTGAAATAAATGATCAATAAAGGACTTATTGTCAACCATAGCTTCCTCACGAACCGCTTCAATACAGATCACCACATCACCTAGAATATCCTTTCCTATCTCGTGCGGAATTTCACTCGGGAACGAGAGCACATTTGTAGATTGGTTTTTGCCGCGATATTGATTATTAAGAGTCTGTATTTCGTAAGGCGAAACCAGTCTGATTAATAATTCAGCCTCCCCAACACCAAAATCATCAAGCAACTGCTGGGCAATATCTTTGATTCTGCCTGAATCTACTTGCTGATCCTGAATGATATTTTGAATAACAACCACAACTTGTGAATATTGATAAAATGATTTATTTTATCCCTAAAACATTTTACATTGTCGTCGATCATAGAAGTTGCTATAGCTGTACCCTTGCAAAACACATTTGACTATTTATGTGATTTTCAAGTCAAAATTGGTGCAAGGGTAAGGATTCCATTTGGTCATAAAAAAGTTGTAGGCATTGTTTTGTCTGAAAAAAATAGCAGTGACTACGATAAGCTACGTTCAGTGGAAGAGGTTCTTGATGAGAGTGGGATTCTAGAAAAAGAAATACTTGATTTTCTGTTATGGTCGGCTAACTACTATCATCATCCAGTCGGAGAAGTGTTGCTGAACGCTTTGCCAAAAAATTTAAGGCAAGGCAAACCTGCAGTTATTAAAAAACTTTCATCTCAAGAAAGAGCAATAAAACCTTATAGCTTCGAAATTACTACAGAGCAAAAAACAGCGATAAACGCTGTCCTGAAATCACAAGATAATTTTCATAGCTTTCTGATTCATGGCGTCACTGGAAGCGGCAAAACAGAAGTCTATCTTAGAATTACTGAGTCTCTTCTTAAAAAAGGCAGGCAGGTTCTTGTATTGGTCCCTGAGATTGGATTAACGCCGCAAATGATTTCACGCTTTGAAGAAAGGGTTGAAGCTAGAGTTGTCTCTATCCACTCGCAACTCAATGAAACCCAAAAGACCGATGCCTATTTGATGGCAAAAAGTGGTGAAGCTAAGGTTATTCTAGGAACGCGCTCAGCAATATTTGCGCAAATACCAAAGCTAGGTCTTGTGATAGTTGATGAGGAGCATGACGACTCATTCAAACAGCAATCTGGTTTTCGTTATTCTGCCAGGGATTTGTGTTTTATGCGTGCTAAATTTGCAAATATACCGTTACTTTTAGGCACCGCAACGCCTTCACTCGAAACACTAAAAAATGTCATAGATGGCAAACTGGTAAGACTCGTCTTAAGTTCACGTCCTGGCGCAGCCATTATGCCGGATGTAAACTTGATAGATATGCGTGTCCAAGCTGCCGAAGCCCTTTCCCAACAAATAGTTACAAGAATGCGTCACTATCTCGATAACAACAAGCAGGTAATGTTATTTATCAACCGTCGCGGCTATGCACCTGTCTTTTTCTGTACACAATGTGACTGGCGAGCTGAATGTGATTCTTGTGACTCTGCACTCATTTACCATCGCCACATTAATCGACTTAAATGCCACCATTGTGGTTCCGAAAAATTACCCGAAAGTTCTTGTCCTTCTTGCAGTCAAACGACTTTGAAGGTTCTAGGCTATGGCACTGAGAGGCTAGAGGAGAATTTGGAATCATATTTTCCAGATACGCCGATTATTAGAATCGATAGAGATACAACAAGAAGAAAAAAAGCTTTCGCGGACCACTTGGATAAAATCAATTCAGGCCAACCTTGTATCTTGGTTGGTACTCAAATGTTGGCCAAAGGTCATGATTTTTCTGAACTCGCCTTTGTCGGGGTATTGGATGTTGATGTTGGCCTCATGTCGTTAGACTTTCGGGCCACGGAAAAACTCGCGCAACTTTTGATCCAAGTCTCTGGTCGCGCTGGTAGAAGTAGAGATAGTGGAGAGGTTGCAATCCAAACGCGCTATCCAAACCATCCAATATTTAGCCATATCAAAAAATCCGCATACACTAAATATGCTGGAACCTTATTAAAAGAAAGAGAGCAATCACTATTACCTCCCTATTCTCATCAAGCCTTGCTTTGCGCTAACGCAAAAAGCAAAGAAAGGGCGGAAGAATTCCTCAATGATATTGCAAAGCTGCTAAATAGTATTGATATGGATTCGGTTGAAATATGGGGACCTGTACCTGGAGTTATCGAAAAGAAGTCAAACTATTTCTACTTTAATTTATACCTCCAATCTGTTAACAGAAAGGACCTTCATCAGTTACTCAAGACATTCTATCAACATGTAGAAAAAATCAAGCTAAATAAATCTGTTCGATGGTACTTAGATGTCGACCCTATTGAGTGATCAAGGTCTTGCGTAATACTAGTGCTGCATTAGTTGGATTTTCCCAACGCCTGCCTTTGAAAGAAGGACTTAAGGATAGGCGTCTCATCGATAATATTCATACCTATACCTCTTAGCCAGCGAACTGGCTCGATGTTTTCTTTGTAAATCCAATTAAGACCTGTCATAGTCTTGGCCATCAATTCGTTGTCTAATCTTCGTGCTCTTGCATAGCTCCTTAATACAGAATGGTCACCCAGATTCCTCTCTTGGTATTTTGCAATCTGCAAATTAAGCTCTTTACTATCGGCAAACCCAAGATTCACTCCCTGTCCGGCCAAAGGGTGAATATTATGAGCTGCATCGCCTATTAGTGCTAAATTTGGTAAAACATAGGATTTTGCACTTCTTTCAATGAGCGGAAATGATTGCCTTTCATTCTGCAACGAAAGATTTCCAAATCGATATTCAACTGCCTCCACTAGAGCCTTTTCAAACTCAACCTTTTCTAGCTTTAAGAGCTTTTCAGCCAATTTATATTCACATGACCATACAATGGATGCCTGATTTTCCGATAACGGCAATATGGCAACAATACTGTCAGATAAAAAACGCTGCCATGTGGTATCTTCAAAGGACTTTTCACTAATAATATTAGTAATGATTGCTTTTTGACGATAGTCATTCTCGTTGAACTCTATCTCTGCAAGCTCTCTTACCTTTGAGCTTGCTCCATCTGCACCGACCAATAATTGACAAGCCAATTTATCTTTGTTGTTTAGTAACAAATCATAGCCATTAGTAGTTTTGGATATGGCATCCAAACTAGCCACAATAAATTCAATTCTAGATTGGTCTATTGAGTTAAAAAGTGCAAACTGGATAAGGTCATTTTCAACAATATATCCAAGTTCCTCTAGGTTTTCATCTTGGGCATGAAAGTTTAAATGGCCATGAGAATTTTGATCCCAAACTTTGGTGGCAACAAAAGCTTTTTTTCTGCTGATACTATCCCACACACCAAGGCCGTCCAAGTAACTCTGAGAGGTCGGTGTAATTGCACAAATCCTAGAATGAAATTTTCTGTTTATTTTGGGTTTACTATTGCTAGGGTCAACAATCGTGATTGAGCAGTTATTTTTTTGCGAAAGCTCTAATGCAAATGCCAGCCCTACCATACCTCCACCGACAATAACGGTATCATATTCCTTCATCTAACCCTCTCCGGCAATCGTCATTTCACTAATCAGTGTAGAACCAACCTTGATGTTGCTTCTTGGATCAGTATCGTCACCAACATGTATTACATTGGCTAGCATATTCTTTAAGTTTCCAGCAATGGTAATCCCTGATACTGGGTATTTAATCTCTCCACCCTCAACCCAAAAACCGTTCGCGCCACGAGAATAATCTCCAGTTGTCATATTGATTCCTTGACCCATTAGGTCAGTGACGATAAGTCCTCTTCCCATTGCTTTGATTAACTCCTGATACCCTCCATTGTAATTCGGACGGATATAACAATTGCCTATCCCGCCGGCATTTGCAGTTGATTCAAGACCAAGTTGGTTGGCTGAATATTGACCCATGATGTAGCTTGCTACTCGACCATTTTCAACAAAAAACTGCCCTTTTTTCATTACACCGTCCTGATCAAAAGCTCTCGAACCGATCGTTTTTTCTTGCAAAGGATCTTCATAGATACTGATATTGTTAGGTAAAACCTCTTTACCAAGAGATCCCAACAGGAATGAGGTTTTTTTGTACTGTCTTGAACCACTTAGTGCACCGAGTAACTGAGAAAACAACCCAGTAGACTGCCTTGGCGTAAACAGAATTGGGCATTTCTGTGAACGTAAATTTTTTGAACCAAGCTTATTTTGCGCCAATCTAGCTGCCTCTATGCCTACATACTGAGCAGAATAAAGATCTCTAGCATCTAGCGCAATTGAATATTCATAGGCTGTTTGCATTTCACTCCCCCTCTTGGCAATCAAAGAGCAATGGAGCGAATGTTTGGTATTTTTTGAAAACGCAATCAAGCCATTCGAATTGGCATAGATGCTTTCACCTTCGATACTTGAAACTTCCGCACCGTCAGAGTTATCTATCTCTTTTTGTTCAAGCGCAACTGCCTCGCAATTTTTTGCAATATCGATGCTTTTTTTTGCGTCTAAATCCCAAGAATGATGAAGATCCAGATTTGGCACTTCCCAAGCTAGTCTCTCTTTGGGCGCTAATCCATTGAATGGATCTTCCTGAGTATATTTAGCTATCAAACAGGCTGATTCAATTGACCTTTTTAAGCTTTGTTTACCTAGATCTACACTTGACGAGTGTCCCTTCTTTTTGCCAATATAGACGTTGATGTCGACACTCATATCAAGGTGGTACTGCAAAGTCTCAACTTCAGACAACCTGACCTTTGTTGAAACCCCTGAGCTTTTGCTAACCGATACTTCATAGTCAGTTATCTTTTGCTTTTTCAGTAACTCTATCGTCTGTTGTGTTGTCTTTTCAATTGAGCGCATAAGGAAAAATTATACTAATTTATATATATAAGCTTAGGCTTATCGAATCGATTTTGATATGAATATTGTTTGTCTTAGTTTTTTTCAGAATGGGAACCAACTGCTTCTTCTGCACGCTGCACTTCAATCAAATGAATACGGCGAGAGTCAGTTTTTAAAACTTTAAAGTGAAAGCCTTGTAAACTAATTTCACTCATCTGTTCAGGCATATAGGTAAAACCTGAAATTACCAATCCTGCTACTGTGTCAAAATCTTCTGTCGAAATTGACACATCAAAATAATCATTAAACTCAATGATAGGGGTATTTGCTTGGAGCAAATATCGGCCATCTCCGAAATCAATGATATTGTCCTCTTCTTGGTCATGTTCGTCTTCTATTTCACCTACAATTTGTTCAAGCACATCTTCCAATGTCACTAATCCTGCAATTTCTCCATATTCATCCATAACGATAGCCATGTGTGACTTATTTTGCTGAAACTCTCTTAATAGTCCGCCCAGGGGCTTGCTTTCTGGAACGGAAAGGGCCTCCCTAAGGTATTCACGATAATTAAATTCATCACTTTCATCCTTGGCAAAATGAGCAAGCAAGTCTTTTGCCAAGATAAGACCTAAAACAGTATCCTGCTTTTTATCGTGTATGGGAAATCTTGAGTGATAAGAGCTCACCATGGTCTTTAATAATTCACTTGTTGAAGCTTCTGAACTAATCATAATCATTTTTGGCTTTGGCACCATAACATCGCGCACTTGTAGGCTCTCGAACTGCATTGCTCCTTCTATTACTGAACGACTATAAGGGTCAATAACAAGGTTATCTTCTGCTTCTTCTATGGCTTTCATTAGTTGCGCTTTGGGTTTTAGTGTTTGATTTGAAATCTTATTGATTAGTCTTTGAAATAAAGACTTACTCGGAGGTTTTTCTTCGCTCATTAATATGTAGTTTTTATAGTTGAATATCTATTGTACCTGAATTAGGTGTTTTTGTTACTTCGCATAGCCTTGCCTTTTGCCGCACGTTCTTTACGTACCTTTTTAGGATCCGCAATAAGAGGGCGATATATTTCAACGCGATCTTTTTCACGTAAAACTGTATTAAGTGTAGCAAATTTAGAAAAAATGCCAACCCTGTCTTTCGTCAAATCGATTTGTTTATATATATCTAAAATGCCAGAAGCCTCAATGGCTCCCTGCAATGTTGTACCTTCTTCTACTTCAAGACTAAGCAGGGTTTGTTTATCAGGCAGTGCATAGGCGACTTCAACTATCATAAATATCACTCATCCTTTGTGCATCGGCAAAATTGAGGGAACCTTCATAAATCGCTCTTCCTGTTATTGCTCCAATTATACCGTGCTGTACATTTTTCAAAAGTGCAGCAATATCATCAAGATTTTTTACACCACCTGATGCAATGACTGGAATAGTTGTATTGATAGCAAGTTCCTTTGTTGCGACAACATTAACCCCTTGCATCATGCCATCACGGGCAATATCAGTATAAATAATTGAACTGACACCATCTTGTTCAAATTT
>CAZSHL010000014.1:0-17835 GCA_964606585.1 uncultured Piscirickettsiaceae bacterium | reverse complement strand
TGGGAGCTAGATTTTTAGAAGGCGATGCTCGTCAGCCAGAACTAATTCCAATGCTAAGAACACAAATGTTTATTGTGATGGGACTTGTTGATGCGGTACCTATGATTGCTGTCGGTATCTCAATGTATATCTTATTCGCAGTTGCTGGATAATATTGTTTTCTTTTCACCTAAATAAGGGTATTTAGTTATGAATATTAACCTAACTTTAATCGGACAAACAATAATGTTTGCAATGTTTGTTTGGTTCTGCATGAAGTTTATCTGGCCACCACTTGTTGAGGCGATGGCCGCGCGCAAGAAGAGCATTGAGGAAGGACTCCAGGCGTCTGAACTCGGTAAGAAAGAACATGCCGAGGCGCAAAAAAACGCAGAGGAGATATTAACCAGCACTAAAAATCAAGCAGCAGAAATTATTGCCAACGCTGATAAACAAGCAAGTGTGATGATTGATAACGCTAAAGGTAATGCTTCTGAAGAGGCTGAAAAGATTAAAGCACACGCCAAGGCTGAGCTTGATCAAGAGGTTATCAAAGCACGCAATGAATTAAAAAATCAAGTATCAACTTTAGTTATGCAGGGCGTTAACTCAGTCTTGGAAAAAGAAGTTGATGCTAAGACTCATCAAGACATGCTTTCCAAGCTGTCTAAGACACTATAGGTTAGAACGATGGAATTATCAACTATTGCCAAACCTTACGCGCAAGCTATTTTTGAAATTGCAGCAAAGGATAACTCAATTTCTGAATGGAGTAATCTGTTAAGTTCGGCAAGTGCAATAGCG
This sequence comes from uncultured Piscirickettsiaceae bacterium, assembly GCA_964606585.1. Classification (GTDB taxonomy): domain Bacteria; phylum Pseudomonadota; class Gammaproteobacteria; order PS1; family Pseudothioglobaceae; genus Pseudothioglobus. The sequence goes on along the minus strand of CAZSHL010000014.1, from coordinate 17,052 downwards.
GCTGATAATAATACGCAAGCCTTTATTGCTTCCCCTGGCACAAGCAAGGACCAAAAGATGAAGCTGATTTGTGCTCTTCTTGAAAAATCAATTGTTAGAGAATTGAGTAAACAAGAGGAGGCCTTTATAAACCTTATACTTAACAATGGCAGAACTGATGCTTTGGATAGTATTCGTGCTGCATTTGACATGGAAGTTTCGAGCGCAAATCAAAGTAAGAACTTTCAAATTGTCAGTGCGTTTGAGTTAACTGAGGCAGAAGAAAAAGCAATCATGGATGATTTAAAAAGCAAACACAAAGCAATAGTAACTGTTGACACTGTCGTTGATGAAACACTAAAAGGCGGTGTTGTCATTAAGGAAGGCGACAAGGTAATTGATACATCAATTAAGGCAAAAGTAGACGCGTTAAGTGTGTGCTTGTCTGTAAATTAATTATATATAGAGAGGTTAGTTATGCAATTAAACGCTTCTGAAATTAGTGATTTAATTAAAAAGGAAATAGAGGGTTTTGACTTTTCGGCGGAGGCCCGTACAGAAGGTACAGTAATCAGTGTGAGTGATGGTATTGTTCGTATTCACGGCTTGGCTGATGCACAGTTTGGGGAAATGTTAGAGTTTCCGAGAAATACTTTCGGTTTGGCGCTAAACCTTGAGCAAGATTCAGTAGGCGCAGTTGTACTAGGTGATTACCTTCATATTTCTGAAGGAGATACGGTCAAGTGTACAAATCGTATCATGGAGGTGCCAGTTGGTAGCGAGCTTTTAGGGCGTGTTGTCAACCCACTTGGTCTTGATATTGAAGGAAAAGGTGAAATTAAAGCATCCGCCTCTCGTCCGCTTGAAGTTGTGGCTCCTGGTGTTATTGAAAGGCAATCAGTTGAACAGCCAATTCAAACTGGGATTAAGGCAATTGATTCGATGGTCCCAATTGGACGTGGTCAACGCGAATTGATTATTGGTGATCGTCAGACTGGCAAGACAGCAGTTGCTGTAGACACCATCATTAACCAAAAAGGTACAGGTGTTAAATGTATTTATGTTGCTATTGGGCAAAAAGCCTCTTCAGTGGCGGCAGTTGTGCGTAAGCTAGAAGAGCACGATGCTCTAGAACATACTATTGTTGTTTCGGCATCAGCATCTGATTCTGCTGCACTCCAATATATTGCTCCATACGCTGGCTGTGCAATGGGCGAATATTTTCGTGATCGCGGAGAAGATGCGCTTATTATTTATGATGATCTAACTAAGCAAGCTTGGGCATATCGCCAAGTATCGCTCTTATTGAGACGTCCCCCAGGTCGTGAAGCATATCCAGGAGATGTATTCTATCTTCACTCTCGTTTATTAGAAAGGGCTTCAAGGGTAAACGCTGATTATGTTGAGAAGATAACAAATGGTGAAGTGAAAGGTAAGACTGGATCTTTGACAGCATTACCAATTATTGAGACACAAGCGGGTGACGTATCAGCATTCGTTCCAACTAATGTAATTTCAATTACTGATGGACAAATCTTTTTAGAAACTGATCTATTTAACTCAGGTATTCGTCCTGCAATCAATGCTGGTTTGTCAGTATCACGTGTTGGCGGAGCTGCGCAGACAAAAGCAATTAAGAAACTAGGTGGAGGCATTCGGCTTGACCTAGCACAGTATCGCGAGCTGGCAGCATTTGCTCAATTTGCATCAGATCTTGATGCAGAAACCAAGGCTCAGATTGATAGAGGCCAGCGAGTTACTGAGCTCATGAAGCAAGCACAATACTCTCCCCTAAATGTGGCCGAGACCGCAACCTCGTTATTTGCGGCTAATAGTGGAGCACTAGATGATGTTGAGGTTGCTAAAGTAGTCGATTTTGAGACCGCTCTGTTGACCTATATGAATGCAAATCAAGTTGATCTGATGAATAAGATTAATAAAGTAGGTGATTATGATGATGAAATTGCTTCACAACTTCAAGCAGCGATTGATGATTTTAAGGCAAACAATACTTGGTAGAGGATTATGGCAGTAGGTAAGGAAATTAGAACGCAAATTTCGAGTATTCAAAATACTCAGAAGATTACTTCAGCTATGGAAATGGTTGCTGCGTCTAAGATGAAGAAAGCACAGGATAGAATGAGAGCTTCACGCCCCTACTCTGAAAAAATTCTTAAGGTTATTGGGCACCTGGCATTCGCACATTCTGAATTTAAGCACCCATACATGGCTCCTACGGATGAGGTAAAGAAAGTCGGCGTAATTGTTATCTCAAGTGATAGAGGCTTATGTGGTGGTTTAAACACAAACTTATTTAGGAGCCTATTAAAAGACTTAGCGAAGTGGCAATCAGACGGGGTTGAAGTTGAACTATGTACGATTGGTAAAAAAAGCACAACTTTTTTTAAAAACTTTGGTCTAAATATTACCTCTGTATTAACAGATATTGGCGACACCCCACATTTTGATGATCTTTTAGGCACAATCAAAGTGATGCTAGATCGCTATGATTCCGGTGATCTTGATAAAATCATGATTGCTTATAACAGATTTGAAAATACTATGACACAAGTGCCTACAATTAATCAGATTGTACCAATGGAGGCAAGTAAAACTGAGGGTATGGATCATTACTGGGATTATATTTATGAGCCAGATGCAGAGGGTGCCTTAACTGCATTGTTGGTTCGCTATATCGAGGCTTTAGTTTATCAAGGCATTGTCGAAAATATTGCTTGTGAACAATCATCGCGAATGATTGCGATGAAAAGTGCACCGGATAATGCAGGTGATATGATTAAAGAATTGGGTTTAATTTACAATAAGGCAAGGCAGGCCGCAATTACTCAGGAGATATCTGAAATTGTTGGCGGTGCTGCTGCTGTTTAGGGATTTACAAAAAAGGAAAAGCAAATGAGTACAGGCAAAATTACACAAATTATTGGCGCGGTTATCGATGTCGAATTTCCATCTGACGCGATACCTAAAGTATATAACGCCCTTCATGTTACTGAAACTAATCTTACCTTGGAGGTACAGCAACAGCTCGGAGACAATGTTGTTAGGGCTATTGCGATGGGAGGCTCTGAAGGTCTTAAGCGTGGTTTAGAGGTAACAAATACTGGTAAATCAATTATTGTGCCGGTTGGTACTAAAACGTTAGGTCGTATTATGAACGTTCTTGGTGAGCCAATTGACAATGCCGGAGAGATTGGTCAGGAAACTGATTGGGAGATTCACCGTGTTGCACCTGCATATAATGAACTATCTCCTGCAGCAGAATTGCTAGAGACGGGCATCAAGGTCATCGACTTAATATGTCCTTTTGCTAAAGGTGGTAAGGTTGGTTTGTTTGGCGGTGCTGGTGTTGGTAAGACGGTCAATATGATGGAGCTTATTCGTAATATTGCAATTGAGCATTCTGGATATTCTGTATTTGCTGGTGTAGGTGAGCGTACTCGTGAAGGTAACGATTTTTATCATGAAATGAAAGATTCAAACGTACTCGACAAGGTGTCTCTAGTTTATGGCCAAATGAATGAGCCACCGGGAAATAGACTCCGTGTTGCTTTAACTGGGTTGACTATGGCAGAGTATTTCCGTGATGAAGGTCGCGATGTTCTTTTGTTTATCGACAATATTTATCGTTATACGCTGGCAGGAACTGAGGTATCAGCGTTGCTTGGTCGTATGCCTTCTGCGGTAGGCTATCAGCCAACTCTTGCATCTGAAATGGGGGCGCTTCAGGAACGTATTACTTCAACAAAGACTGGTTCTATTACTTCAATTCAGGCGGTATATGTCCCTGCTGATGACTTAACTGATCCATCACCAGCAACTACATTTGCTCACTTAGATGCAACGGTTGTATTATCTCGTCAGGTAGCAGAGCTTGGGATTTATCCTGCAGTTGATCCCCTAGACTCAACTTCACGTCAACTTGACCCATTAATTGTAGGCCAAGAGCACTATGATGTTGCTCGTGGAGTGCAAGGAGTATTACAACGTTACAAAGAATTAAAAGACATTATTGCAATTCTCGGCATGGATGAGCTGTCTGAAGAAGATAAGCAAACTGTATCGAGAGCACGTAAGATTCAAAGATTCTTGTCACAGCCCTTCTTTGTGGCGGAAGTATTTACAGGTTCGCCTGGCAAGTATGTGTCACTCAAAGATACTATTTCAGGGTTTAAAGCGATACTTGATGGTGAGCTTGATTCTATTCCTGAACAGGCTTTCTATATGACAGGGTCTATTGAAGAGGTTAAAGAAAAGGCGACGGAGACAGCTTAAATGGCAATGATTCATGTTGATGTAGTAAGTGCTACTGAGGAGATATACTCAGGCGAGGCAAACTGTGTCTTTGCACCTGCTGCGATGGGCGAAATTGGAGTCTATCCACAGCATGTTCCATTAATCAGCACTCTAAAGCCTGGCGAGGTTAGAGTTGAGACAGAAAATGGCGTTGAGTCAATTTATGTTTCAGGCGGTATTGTTGAGGTACAACCACATACTGTGACAATATTTTCAGATACTGCAATTCGCGCAAATGACCTTGATGAGGCTAAAGCGCTTGAAGCTAAACAGCGTGCAGAGGACGCAATGTCTGATGCACAGTCTGACCAAGAAGTGACTACAACACAGGCAGCTTTAGCAGAATCACTTGCCCAACTTCAAATGATTAGCAAGATGCGAGGTAAAAAGCGCTAATTTGGCTTATATAGGGTTGACTCAAAGTCGACAATTTTGCTGTTTTTTACTTGGACGCCTTCTTCTTGGAGGCGTTTTATTTTGAGTTTAGATCCACCACTAAAGCCGCCTAGATCGCCGTTTGATTTCACCACTCGATGGCACGGCACTTTTGGTGCATGTGGATTTTTATTCATCGCATTACCAACAGCGCGATGCGCTTTAGGTCGACCAATCATAGCTGCAAGTCCACTATAAGTAACAACTTTACCACTGGGTACTTGCACTAATGCTTCGTAGCATAGTGATTGAAATTTTGTCATCTAAGAAAAGACTGCATAAGCTCATCATAATAATTATGAGCTTTTAATAGGTAATCACAAACTTCTCTAACTGCGCCATTTCCGCCAATATTTTCAGTGACCAATAGTGAATGTTCCTTAACCAAGGGGTGGGCATTTGCAACCGCTATCGGTAAGGCAATTTTTTTCATAACTGTCAAGTCAATAACGTCATCTCCAACAAAGGCTACTTGATTGACATTCAAGGCAAGTTTGTCAAGAAGGCTTTGTAATGCTGCATTCTTATTATCTTGATTTTGATAAAGATGCTTTACACCTAAACCTTTCATTCTGTGGTTAACTGCATGAGCGGTTCGTGCAGATATGACACCAACTTCGATGCCTGACTTAAGTAACATTTTGATACCATGTCCATCCAGTGAATTAAATCTCTTAAACTCATTGCCAGAGTCGTCAAAATAGATCCCACCATCTGTTAAAACGCCATCAACATCCAAGATTAACAGTTTTACTTTTTTTGCTATCTCTATTGTTGTGCCTGTCAATTGCATATGTTCAAGCAATTATGAATTAATTCTTTTGTTGATAAACATTTGTTGTGCAATTGAGAGTAGGTTATTTGTTACCCAGTAAAGGACTAGACCTGCAGGGAACCATAAGAAGAATATGGTGAAGATAACCGGTAGCATCATCATAATTTTTGCTTGCATTGGGTCAGCTGGCGGCGGGTTCAGTTTTTGCTGGAACCACATTGAGGCGCCCATAATGAGTGGCAGAATAAAAAATGGATCTTTGCTTGAAAGGTCTGGTAAGTATAAAAATGGTGTATGTCTCAGTTCGACCATTTCTTGGAGTACCCAGTACATCGCAATAAAAACTGGAATCTGCACAAGGATCGGCAAACAGCCCGCTGCGGGGTTAACTTTTTCTTGCTTGTAAAGCTCCATAGTTTTCTTGCCAACTTTTTGTTTATCGTCTCCATAGGTTTCCTTAATTTTTTGTAGCCTAGGTGCTAATTTTTTCATTCCAGCCATGGAGCGGTATGATTTCTCTGAAAGTTTATAAAAGGCTAACTTGATAAGAATAGTAAGTGCAACAATCGATAAAGCCCAGTTGCTGATATATCTATTTATCCAGTGTAAAAATTCTGACAGAGGCTTAGCAACAATGTAAAGAATCCCATAGTCGACTGTCTTGTCTAACCCAGGTGCAAGCTCCTCAAGTCTCATGTGTTCTTTAGGGCCAACATAAAGCTGATTGCTGCCAAGTGTGATTTTTTCATTACGAGCAACTACTACATTAGGAGCAACTGCAGCCAACAGATGTTTGTTTTGTCTTGTGCGGGTGGAATAGGTATTTCTTTCATCTGCTTTAGGAATCCATGCAGTAAAAAAGTAGTGTTGGATAATGGATGACCATCCACCTATTGAATAGGTTTTAGGTGTTGAATCAAAGTCCTCAAAGTCAATTTTTTCGAAAACTCCGTCATTATCTTCGTTATTAAGATAGACGACACCACCAGTATAATTTTGCATCATAAAGCCGGAGGAATCCGGCATCATATCTCTAGAAAGTTGCGTGTAGCTTCCAACATTTATGTTATTGTCGCTATTGTTTTGTACCTCATAATCAATTTCAATAATATAGCTGTTTGGCTTGAAATGAAAATTCTTGGTAACAATTACTCCGTTCTCACCAGTCCAGGTGAGTGGTACAGTTAGCTCGCTTGCATTGCCTAGGGCATAGCTAGACTGGGTAGAGGTATAGTTATCATTATGAGTTGGCATCTCTTTGTCAGGAAGGAGGCCGCTCTGGGCATGAAAAGCTGAACCAGGCTGGTTGCTTAGTAATTGGAATTTATCTTCAGAGCCAAATTCATTTGGGTATTTATTGAGATACGCGCTCTGTATAGTACCGCCTTTATGAGAGATTTCAACATTCAATAAATCAGTTGTAACTGTTGTATAGGGTCCATGAGAAAGATCAGCCTCCATTTTTGGAGTTGAAATATCTGCAGTGTCAACTGTTGCACTAGGTACATCTTCAGATTGCTGTGGCGTATCAGACACCACAACGCTGGTTTGATTAATTATGTTGCCATTTTCATCTACCGTTTGTGTAATTTCCCACTTATTCCAAAGAAGCAAGATGGTTAAGAATATAGCGATTAATAAAAATATTTTTTGAATATCCATAAACGATTCTAATTATTAATTGTGATTTTTTTTGGTACGGGGTCAAACTTAGCCTCGGACCATGGGTGACACGTACTCAATCTTTTAACCCCCAAGCCCAAGCCTTTGATTGCGCCATGATTTTTGACCGCCTCATAGGTATATTCTGAACAGGTTGGAATGTGCTTACAGTTGCCGCCCAACAAAGGACTAATTAGCCACTGATATAATCTGATAGGGAGAAGGATAATCTTGCGAATCATGACTTAAAGCTTGGTTTTACTTTGTAAAAAAAGCGACTCAAGGTCTTCAATTAGAGTTGCATTATCAACTCGTGTATGATTCTTTGTCATGACCACAGTATTAATACCACTTAATTTTTCTTGGTTTTTTCTATATGTTTCTCTTGCAAGACGTTTATATAAATTTCGATCTACTGCTCGTTTATGAATTTTTTTAGAAACGGCAAGACCCAAAGCTGACTTATTGTTTTCAGATGGCGCAAATACTATCTGCCAGAATTTTCCATGAGTATGTTTTCCCTTTTGAAAAATTTGGGTATATTCTTTAGCTTTAGTGATACGCACACTTTTTGGAAGTGAGAGGTTCATTGTATTAAGCTGTTAAGCGCTTACGTCCTTTTTTTCTGCGTGCATTGATGATTGCGCGACCAGCGCGCGTGTTCATTCTGGCTCTAAAACCATGATTGCGTTTGCGTTTTAGTACGCTTGGTTGAAATGTTCTTTTCATAATGAATATCTACTTGCAAAAAATCCAGCAATTTTACCATACTTGCTTTTTTGGAGTAGGAATGTTAAATAGCCTTTTAATGCATTAAATTATGCTACACAAGGGGTAAATAAGGAATAAATAGTGTTTATAAGAGAAAAGATGTGCATAATAAAGTAAGCAAACTATAATATGCCTATCCTATGAATCAACATAGACCAGTTGGATAGTTGAAAAATTGGTTAAAGCCCCCAAGTAGTTTAGGTAACTAACAGTGGTAAGATTTATACAGATTTAAATTAAATATAAAGGTGAAGTATGACCAATAATATTCTAGACGTTTTGACATTTATGTTTGACTTTTTGTTTGAAGCAGCTGAGGAAGATGCCAGTCAGGAACTTGACGATGACCTGTTGAAGTCACACTTATCTGAGGCCGGCTTTGATTCAGTCCGTATCGATAAGGCGTTAAATTGGCTCGAGAATATTGCAACCCTTCAAGATGGGCGATTAACGCCGTTTAGTACTACTCATAACTCTATTCGTGTTTATAGTGACGCCGAACAGAGCAAGATTAATGCAAAGGCTCGTGGCTTTATTATGTTTATGGAAAACATGGGGCAGTTAAGCCCTAGTCAGAGAGAGATGGTTATTGATCAAGTGATGTCTCTAGAAGATTCTAAGCTTAGTATGGATGACTTAAAATGGGTTGTTATGATGGTTATAGGTAATAGTACTGATCCATCAGTACCTACACAATGGCTTGAATCTATTGTTTTTTACGACGACAATCCTACTTTGCAGTAGATATATATGTCCAGCAATCTTGTTATTGTCGAGTCACCGGCGAAAGCAAAAACAATTGAGAAATTTTTAGGTAGCAACTATACAGTTATGTCCAGTATTGGACATATTAGAGATATGCCTAAAAAAGACATGGGTATTGATCTAGAGAATAATTATAAGCCTACCTATAAAATTAGCAGCGACAAAAAGAAAGTGGTTACTGAACTCAAAAAATCAGTCAAAGCAGCTGATAATGTATTTTTGGCTACAGATGAGGATAGAGAAGGTGAAGCAATTGCTTGGCATTTACAGCAGGCGCTCACCCTATCTGAAAATACCCCTAGGATTGTCTTTCATGAAATAACCAAAAGTGCTATCGCACAAGCAATAGAAAATCCACGCACTATCGACTTAGATCTAGTAGATGCTCAACAAGCTAGGAGAATTATTGATAGATTAGTTGGTTTTGAGATTTCACCTGTGCTATGGCGTAAAGTCTCTGGTGCACGTTCTGCAGGACGAGTTCAATCTCCAGTTGTTCGGCTGGTTGTCGAGAGAGAACGAGAAATAACTGCACACAAGCCAACCATTACATTCAAGGCTAAAGCAATATTAGTTAATCAAGCTAATGAACCGATAGAGACAAAACTAAACAAGAGCTTTGATAAATTGTCTGAGGCACAAATTTTTTCTAATGACTTGTTGGAAGCATCATTGAAAGTTAGTTCAATTGAAAGCAAACCTTCTAAGAGATCCCCTAAGGCCCCTTTTATTACTTCTACACTTCAACAAGAGGCATCACAAAAGCTAGGTTTATCTGTAAAACAAACGATGTCAATTGCACAGAACTTATATCGCGAAGGTTCAATAACCTATATGCGAACTGATTCAGTCAATTTATCCGAAGAGGCAATTACCGCAGCTAAAGAGGTAATATTAGCTAACTATGGCAACGAATTTCATCAGGAAAGAAGATATAAAACAAGTTCTTCCAGCGCACAAGAGGCTCATGAGGCGATTCGTCCTACCGACCTCACCAAACCAACTATTGCGGGCCTAGATGAACAATCTGAAAAATTATATTCTTTAATTTATAAAAGAACCTTAGCCAGCCAAATGAGCGATGCACAACTGCAAAGAACAAAAATAAATATTTCTATTTCTAATCGTGACGAATGCTTTCTCGCAGAGGGAGAAGCGTTATCTTTTGCTGGTTTTCTAGATATTTATGATTATCTAGCTTCTGAAGATAAGTTATTACCAGAAATTATAGAAGGTGATTTGTTGTCTCTTGTTAATTCTATATTGAGAGAGTCTTTTTCCAAGCCTAGAGCACGCTATACTGAAGCGTCATTGGTAAAAGAAATTGAGCAGATGGGCATCGGCAGACCCTCTACTTTTGCGACCATGATTACTACCGTTCAAGATAGAAACTATGTTTCCAAAGAAACACGCGAAGGAGTTATGCGTGACTATCAACAAATAGAGATTAAAGATGGTGTTATTTCAGAATCCGTGCAAAGTGAAACCACAGGAACTGAAAAAAACAAACTATTCCCAACCAGCGTAGCTTATTTGGTTGTTGATTTTTTGATGAAAAATTTCCAAAATATCATTGGCTATGAGTTTACAGCGAATCTTGAAAATAATTTTGATAAAGTTGCAGAAGGCAATCTTTCTTGGCAAGACGTTGTGGGTGATTTTTATAAACCTTTCCATGAACAAATTGAGTTTGCAAAAGACATATCTCGAGATGAAACACATGGTAAGAGAGATTTAGGCAGTGACCCTGAAACTGGCAAGCCTGTCAGTGTGCGTTTTGGACGTTATGGTGCGTTTGCTCAAATTGGTCAACAAGATGACGAGGATAAGCCGATTTTTGCTTCACTCCGAAAAGGTCAGGACCTTGAAACCATTTCTCTAGGCGAGGCTTTGGAGTTATTTAAAATGCCAAGAACGCTAGGTCAGACAAATGGTGGGGAAACAATAAAGGCAAACTATGGAAGATTTGGCCCCTACGTACAATATGGCAACAAATATGTTTCCATGAAAAAGGTTACGCCTGAAGAGGTCACACTAGAAATGGCACTAGAGCTAATTGAGGCAAAAGAAAAATATGATGCAGAGAGAATTATCAAAACTTTTGAAGATTCTGAAATTCAGATATTAAATGGCCGTTTCGGCCCTTATATTTGGAATGGTAAGAAGCGCGGCAAAGGACAAAAAAATGTTACTGTAGAAAAGGTTTTTGGTGACAAAGCGCCAATTGATTTAACTCTAGAAGAGTGTCAAAAAGCTATCGTCGACCATGATAAAACTAAATCAAGAAAGCGTAAAAAAAAATAGTTACCAATTAGCAGCAAATAAAAAAATAGATGACAAAAATTAAGATTTGTGGTTTGACAAACAGCAGGATTGCACAGCAAGCTGCATTGGCAGGCTCTGACGCTATTGGTCTAGTTTTTTATGAACAGTCCCCTCGCTATATAGATATAAATTTGGCTCGTGAAATTGTAAGCACTCTGCCGCCATTTGTAAATAAAGTTGGATTGTTTGTAAATGCCAACCCTAGCTTCATCGACGAAGTGCTTTGTGAAGTGGCTCTTGACACATTGCAATTTCATGGAGATGAAAGCTTGAGCGAATGTATGCAATACGAAATGCCCTTCATAAAGGCATTACGTGTTTCAACAGAAATAGATCTAAAAAAAGTAGCAAATAAATACTCTCAGGCTACTGCATTATTGCTTGATACTTACCAAGAAGATGTATATGGCGGCAGTGGTAAATCTTTCGATTGGTCATTAGCAAATGTGGATCTAGGCTTACCAATTATTCTTGCCGGTGGATTAAATCCAGACAATGTTGCTCAAGCTATAGATATGGCTCAACCCTATGCTGTTGACGTATCAAGCGGGGTGGAAAGTTCAAAAGGTGTTAAAGATATTGATAAAATACGTTCTTTTATTAGTAACGTTAACTCATGAGCTATAACCTGCCAGACGATACAGGGCATTTCGCCCAATACGGTGGAGTTTTCATTGCGGAGACATTAATTTCAGCAGTCACCGAACTGAAACTTGCTTATGAAAAATTCAAAGATGACCCCGACTTTTTAAATGAATTTGAAGAAGACCTTAAGCATTATGTTGGTCGTAAAAGCCCTCTATATCACGCAGTCAATTTAAGCAAGCAAGCTGGAGGGGCGCAAATTTTTTTAAAGCGCGAAGATTTAAATCATACCGGTGCACATAAAGTAAACAACACCATTGGGCAGGCATTATTAGCTAAAAGAATGGGGAAAACACGCATTATCGCTGAAACAGGAGCTGGGCAGCATGGAGTGGCATCCGCAACGGTAGCTGCAAGGCTTGGGCTTGAATGCGTCGTTTATATGGGAGAAGTCGATATTGCCCGACAAGCACAGAACGTTTATCGAATGAAATTATTGGGCGCTGAGGTTGTCCCTGTCACTGCAGGCTCTCGAACTCTGAAAGATGCATTAAATGAAGCGATGCGTGATTGGGTGACTAATATTGATGACACCTTTTATATTATTGGAACCGTCGCAGGTCCTCATCCTTACCCTATGATGGTGAGGGATTTTCAAAGCGTTATTGGGAAAGAAACCAAGGAACAGTTTGACCACCAGGTTGGCGGTTTGCCAGATGCATTGGTGGCTTGTGTTGGCGGAGGCTCAAATGCGATAGGGCTTTTCCATCCCTTTATTGAAGACACTTCAGTCAAATTGATTGGCGTTGAGGCTGCAGGTCACGGAATTGAAAAGGGTCCCGACGCTCATGCCGCACCTTTATGTGCGGGAAGTGTCGGCATATTACACGGCAACAGAACCTATCTTATGCAAGACGAAAACGGACAAATTATTGAGGGGCACTCAATTTCTGCTGGTCTTGATTATCCTGGGGTTGGTCCTGAACATGCCTACCTAAAAGATACTGGAAGAGCAGAATACGTCTCTATTACAGACAAAGAAACCCTAGAAGCCTTCCATTTACTTACGAGGGTTGAGGGCATCATGCCAGCACTTGAGTCAGCCCACGCTATAGCCCATGCTGTCAAATTAGCGCAATCTTGGCCAAGCGACAAAAATATAGTTGTTAATCTTTCAGGCCGTGGCGACAAAGATATGCATACCGTTGGTGAAATAGAAGGCCTTAAATTCTAACAAGCGCGTTAGATATTCATCAGTAATTCTGTCATAATGTTTCTATTCTTTTGTTTTCATTAATCTTGATAGGGTAAGTTATGGAAGAAGGAAAATCAGTTTTGAGGGAGCGGGCAGGTGTTTTTGCAATATATTTGGTGATATTGTTCATTAATGCATTCGTTGACCTGGGTCATAAAATTATTATTCAAAACACAATTTTTATGATTTATGATGAGCAGTATCAGCTTATATTGACTGCCATTGTCAACGCCATGATTTTGATTCCATTTATCCTCCTATTTACCCTTTCTGGGCACCTGTCTGATAAGTTTGCTAAGCCACATATAATGCGCTGGAGTGCCTTTGCAGCGGTATTAATTACACTCTCAATTACCTATTGTTATTATCAGGGGGCATACAGGTCTGCATTTGGCTTAACGCTCCTGTTGGCAACTCAGAGTGCTATCTATTCGCCAGCCAAATATGGTTATATAAGAGAATGCCTAAAGAAAGCTGGGTTGAGTATTGGTAATGCCTACGTTTCTGCAGTCACGCTGACTTCAATTTTGCTGGGTACCGTTTTTTTCTCTTATCTTTTCGAACTCTATCTAGGCGTTAAAGAATATACAACTCCGGAGGAAATATTGATTCATATAGCCCCAGTTGGATGGGTATTGGTTGGTTTGTCGGCACTGGAACTAATCGCTACTTTTGGAGTAAAGTTTTATGCCACTAAATTTAGTGAGGTGAAATTGTCAGTCCAAAAACTACTTACACTTCAATATCTATCCGGCAACATACGTGGTATAAGGGAAAATCAAATTATCTGGTATGCGATATTAGGAACAGCTGTTTTTTGGAGTTTGTCTCAAAACTTAGTGGCAGTTATCCCTGCTCATGCTAAAATTAATTTAGGGGTGCAAAGCCCGCTTATGGTCAATGCAATGCTAGCTTCATCGATAATAGGGATTATGATCGGAGCATTCTTTTCGGCAAGAAAAAGTCTAGATGCAGTGCGAGTTAACAATATATATATCGGCTCATCTGTTATTACCATTTGTGCAATTTTAGTACCGGTTGTTTCAAGCTTAAGTTTTATTCCAAATTCGACGGCATTGATAATTGTTACAGCCTTAATTCTTGCATTTGGAATTGGTGCAGGAATGATGTTGGTTCCACTCAATGCCCTGATGCAGGGGCATTCAGCTAAAGATAGTTTGGGAAGTATATTGGCTGGCAAAAACTGGATCCAAAACATTGCCATGATTGGTCTTTTAGCGCTTACCGCGATACTTGCCAAATATAACCTGAATAGCCTATTCATTCTTTACCTAAATGCACTCATAGCAGTTGTTGGATTTAGTGTTATCCTAAAAAGACTTAGAGCGCATCTATAGTCGTGCGACAATTCGCCGGTTATTTATTATTTTGGTGGCGTTATAGATTAAAAGTTAGCGGCATTGAAAATCTGCCTAAACATGGTCCTGTATTGCTTTTGGGTAATCATATCAGTTGGATAGATTTCGCATTGATTCAATGGGCTATACCTAGAACAATCCGTTTTGTTGTACATGAAGAATACTACAATAAGGCCATATTTAAGTGGGTTCTGATACTAGTAGGGGCTGTTCCAATCAAGCCAGCAAACAGTCGCAATGCAATGTATAACATTGTAAAACTTTTAGATGCTGACTGTGTGGTTGGCATGTTTCCGGAAGGGCAGATCTCCACTGATGGAGAATTTGGTGAATTGAAAAGAGGTTTTGAAAAGATACTATCTGAATCAAAAGATAGCGTGTTTGTGGTCCCATTTGCAGTCAATGACATGTGGGGAACTTTTTTTTCAAAGGCACCAAAAACAATCAAAAGAAAACAAAAGTTTTGCTTGAGAAGAGATATCCATATAAACATTGGACCGCCCTTAGATGCTAAAGCTAATAGATTAGAAGTTAGAAATTCGATTAGTGAATTGCTCATTTAGTGTTAATATTTGCCTTGACGTCAAAACAAAACATTAACTATTAGGTGATGATATGAAAAAGATTGTAGTGGTTGGTGCAACGGGCAGGCTCGGAAGAGAAGTTGTTGCAGGAATAAAAAATGATTACGAAGTAATTTGTGCTGGACGTTCTGGCCCAGACCTCAAGTTGGATGCTTCGGATTTTTCAAGTGTAGGTGAAGCTTTTGCTACTGTTGATTCTTTCGATGCGCTTGTATCTTGTATTGGTAGCGCTCCATTTAAACCCTTTGAAGAGCTAACCATGGAAGAGTTTGCGAGTGGACTTTCCACTAAATGCTTGAGCCAATTAAATTTGGCAAAAGCGGCAATTCCTTTTTTAAGTGAGGGTGGCTCAATCACATTAACGAGCGGTATTATTGGTGATGAACCTCTTCTCTCAGGCTCGTGTGCCGCGGCTGCAAATGGAGCTTTAAACATGAGTGTGTCTACAATAGCTGCAGAGTTCGCTGGGCGGCTAAGAATCAATATTGTGTCACCATCGATTATCGAAAATTCGGTGGATGATTACGGCATGCTATTCGATGGTTATAAACCAACTTCTCAAGAAAGTATCATTCAGGCCTACAGACGCACTATATCGGCTCCAATTACTGGAAGAGTAATTCGTCTAACAAGAATATAAAGATTAATGCAAATATGATATTTATTTACCTATGGGCTTTTTCCAAGATGAAGATATATGGCAAACCATAAAAAAAGAAGATCTGGAGGGCGTTCCGCTAAAATTGCATATCGCAAAAAAGCTGCACAAATAGAAGCGCCACCTTTTTTGTCTCGCAAAATCCCATGTTATGAATTACTGAAAGAAGAGGAGTTGGTGCGTATCGAGAATCATGCAGACTGGATTCTTCAAGAGGTGGGCGTTGAGTTTTGGGATGATGAAGAATCTCTAAAACTGTTTAAAGATGCAGGTGCAACCGTTAAAGGAAACAGAATCTATTTTGACAAAGGGCTCGCTCTAGATTTATGTAAGACAGCTCCCAGAGAGTTTGAAATGCATGCAAGGAACACTGCTAGGACAACAATATTTGGTGGTGACAGATTGATTTTTGGCCCAGCATATGGATCCCCTTTTGTTTATGATTTAAAGCGGGGCAGAAGACAAGGTACGATGCAAGACTTCAACAACCTAGTTAAGCTTACCCATATGACGCCTTGGCTTCACCATACCAGTGGAACTGTTTGCGAGCCCGTTGATATTGCAGTTAATAAGCGACATTTGGATATGGTCTATGCACATCTAAAATACTCTGACAAGCCCTTTATGGGGTCTGTAACTGCTCCTGAACGCGCTGCTGATTCGATTGCAATGGCCCAGATTGTTTTTGGTGAAGAATGTATGAAAGAAAAATGCGTTATCCAAGGGAATATAAATGTTAATTCGCCTCTCATATATGACAACACCATGACGGGAGCATTAAAGACCTACGCAAGGGCTAATCAAGGTGTTGTTATCACCCCATTTATTCTTGGTGGAGCGATGTCACCGGTTACAATGCCTGCCGCTGTAGCTCAGGCGCATGCCGAAACAATGGTTGGAGTTGCCTTGACACAATTGATTTGTCCTGGATCAAGCGCTGTGTATGGTAATTTCTTAACAACCATGGATCTGAAATCGGGAGCGCCGACATTTGGAACTCCTGAATCCACTTTGGCGACGCTGGCGGTTGGACAAATGGCTAGAAGATTAGGATTGCCATTTAGAGCTGGTGGTCATTACACAGCCTCCAAGGTAACTGATGCGCAAGCTATGCAAGAATCGGCGGATTCAATGTTTCCTGCATTTTTAGCGGGAGCTAATTTTATTCATCAAGCTGCAGGTTGGTTGGAAGGTGGGCTAGTAGTTGGTTATGAAAAATTTATTCTTGATTCAGAACGCCTTGGTATTCTTCATCGTCTAGGGGATGGGATGGTGATTAATGAAAATTCTTTGGCTTTTAGTGCTTTTCGTGAAAACTCACCAGGAGAGAACTTTTTAGGCACACAACATACCAGCGAAAACTTTGAGAATGCTAATTTTCGATCTGAGCTAGCTGACAATAATTCCTTTGAGCAGTGGACAGAAGACGGTTCAAAAAATGCTGAGGAACGTGCCTATGAGAAATGGAATCAAATGCTTGATGAATATGAAGCGCCACCTCTAGATGAATCGATAGATGAAGAATTGAAAGACTTTATCAGGCTGAAGAAAGACAGCATGGATGA
>CAZSHL010000013.1:0-19628 GCA_964606585.1 uncultured Piscirickettsiaceae bacterium | reverse complement strand
GTAGACTACCTTGAAGATTTGCAGGGAGCAAGATTTTTTGTCAGCAACCCTAATGCCAAAACTACTTGTGGCTGCGGTTCTTCTTTTTCGATTTAAGTGTTTAATATGCTGAAAAACCAGAAGGCCACACTGATTAATTTCAATACTATAACAAGCAAACAAAAATAAATTTAACTACGATATTAAAACTATTATGAAAGAATATATACCGGGCCTAGCAGGTGTCCCAGCAACTGAATCAGCAATTTCCTCGATTGATGGTGAAAAAGGAATACTAGCATACAGAGGTTACTCGATACAAGACCTTGTCGCACATTCTTCATTTGAAGAAACTGCGCTTTTGTTAATGCAAGGCGAGCTGCCAAGCCCCAAGGAGTTGGGTAAATTTAAGCACGTTTTGCAAAAACGTTATGAAGTTAAAAGCAAAATCCGCGCTTTATTATGGTCACTCCCTCAAAAGGGCCATTCAATGGATGTGCTACAAACAGCAATAGCCTCAATGGCAACCTTTTACCCAGATGCAGGTGCATCAGAACCAGATTCAGAGTACACGCAAAACGCGCTCGTGAAGATTATCTCAAACATGAGCACTTTGGTGGCCATGTGGACACGCATAAGTAGAGGCTATGACCCAATCCCGCCAAGCAAGAGCATGGATTATGCAGAAAACTTTATGTATATGTGTTTTGGGGAAAAAGCCGATGACGAAATGGTTAAGCTTTTAGACGCGTGTCTAATCTTGCATGCCGAGCACACAATTAACGCTTCAACTTTTTCCACTATGGTAACGGCTTCTACACTTTCCAACCCATTTTCTTCAATAGCCGCAGGAGTGGGAACACTTGCGGGCCCATTGCATGGAAATGCAAACGAAAATGTTCTTATCATGCTTGACGAAATAGGCTCTCCTAAAAATGCGCGCCCATGGATTGAAGACAGGCTCAAAAATAAAAAGGTAATATGGGGAATGGGACATCGTGAATATAAAACAAAAGATCCTCGCGCAACAATTCTTGAACAAATGATTAAAGACTATGTCAAAAAATCAGGCCATATCATGTCTGAACATTTTGAAACAGCGCTGGAAGTTGAAAGCATATGTGATGAACTTTTGTCTCACAAGGGCGTCTATCCAAACGTAGACTTCTACTCAGGCGTTCTTTATGCTGAAGTATTCAAATTTACCAAAGAGCATTTCACCTCAATCTTTGCCATGGCACGTTCAGCAGGATGGGTGGCGCACTGGCACGAACAAGTGAGTCACAACAAAATCTTCAGACCAACACAAATCTATATAGGCAAAGACTTCAGAAGCTATCCAAAAAGTTAGTATGGCGAAGACAACTCATTTCGGCTATAAGGAAGTAGGGGTTGATGAGAAACAGGGCTTAGTTCGTGAGGTATTCGACTCTGTAGCAACAAAGTATGACCTGATGAACGATGTTATGTCAATGGGAGCTCATCGTCTATGGAAAAGATACACGATAGCTAGCAGCAATGTAAAGGAGGGTGATAGAGTTCTTGATATTGCCGGCGGCACAGGCGATTTAGCCATTAAATTTATAGATAAAGTTGGCGCCTCAGGAAAAGTAATTTTATCTGACATTAATGGAGCTATGCTCGAAGAAGGAAGGAGAAACTTACTAGATCATGGGGCTCTTGGCATAGAGTTTGTTCAAGCAAATGCCGAGCTTTTACCTTTTGAAGACAACACATTTGACTGCGTTAGTATTGCTTTCGGGCTCAGGAACGTTACCCATAAGGAGGTCGCTATTAAGCAAATGTTTAGAGTACTAAAAAAAGGAGGCTGTTTGCTGATATTGGAATTTTCTAAAGTTAAAAGTGAAACATTGAAAAAATTCTACGACTTTTACTCATTTAATGTAATACCTAAATTAGGCGACCTGCTGGCAAATGATGAAGAAAGCTATCAATACCTAGCTGAATCAATACGTAAACATCCTGACCAAGAAACCCTTAAATCAATGGTTATTGATGCTGGCTTTAAGTTGTGCGAATATCAAAACCTTTCTGGTGGAATTGTAGCCCTTCATAAAGCAATCAAGAGTTAGTCCTGTGTTTCGCCTTGCACTTGAAAAAATCCTCAATCAGCTAATTAGCAATTCCGATATTAGCCTCAACGACCTTGAAGGAAAAAAAATAAATCTCGATATTACTGATATCAATATGGGGCTAACTTTTCTATTTACAAACTCTCGCATATTTGTCATTGACTTAAAAGAACAAGAAAACATTGATGTTGATATATCAATGGATAAAAATTCATTTTTATCTTTATTGGATGAAGATAGTCTTGAAAGTCTTTTAGAAAGAGAGGAAGTTGTTATTAATGGCAATGTAAAAGTTGCAAAAAACCTCGCACAAATCCTTACAATGGCTTCGTTGGACATTGAAGAAATTATTGCTCAGTACACGGGCGATATTTTTGCACATCAGGGTGGCAGGGCAGTCAAATTTGCCAAAGAGAGGCTAGCTAAAAGCAATCACCCTATAGAAACAATAATAGACGAGATTTCAACAATTTTAGTAGCCCCAAGCCGTTCTCATTTATTTAGCAACAAGGACTCTTAAAATGAGAAGCTTTATTCGATTTGTCAATATTTCCCGAATTCTAATCCGCTATAGGCTTGACAACCTTATACTTTCAACACCACTACTTAAAAGCTTTAGGCCACTTGTATATCTTACACCATGGCATTATTTTCCGACTAGCAAGCTGTCAAGAGGCGAAAGAATTAGGCGCGCTCTTGAAGAGCTTGGTCCGGTATATATTAAATTCGGACAAACGCTCTCTACTAGACGTGATCTTTTGCCTGAAGATATTGGCGATGAGTTGGCAAAGCTTCAGGACAAATGCCCTTCTTTCCCAGCAAAGGAATCTAAGGCTATTATTGAAAAAAGTCTAGGAGAAAGCGTCGATAAGTTATTCTCTTCATTTGATGATGTCCCTTTTGCATCAGCCTCAATAGCACAAGTACATGGCGCCGTTACTCTTGAAGGGGAAGAGGTTATAGTCAAAGTAGTTAGGCCAAATATTCGCAAAAAAATAAAACGAGACTTGCGACTTTTATACGCATTTGCAGGACTTGCAGAAAAACACCCCGATGGAAAAAGGTTATGCCCAAGAGAGGCTGTTACTGAATTTGAACGGATTATCTACAACGAGCTTAATATGTTGGCTGAGGCTGCAAATGCCTCTCTATTGAAAAAAAATTTTCAAGGCTCAAATTTGCTCTATGTGCCCAAGGTTTATTGGGATTACTGTCGAGAAAACGTACTAGTTACAGAAAGAATATATGGCACGCCGATTAGTGACGTTAAATCTTTAAATCAAAAAAATGCAAACTTAGAAAAGCTTTCGGAAAATGGCGTTATTATCTTCTTCACTCAAGTTTTCGAACATAACTTTTTTCATGCCGACATGCATCCTGGCAATATTTTTGTTGGGCAAGAAGAGCAATATATTGGTGTTGATTTTGGGATTATGGGGACCTTGAGCGAAGCTGACCAGTACTACTTAGCGCAAAACTTTTTGGCTTTTTTTAATCAAGACTATAAACGGGTAGCCCAAGTTCATCTAGAGTCGGGGTGGGTTCCTGAAAAAACAAGCGTCTTAGAATTTGAAAATGCCATTCGTAGTGTGTGCGAGCCAATTTTTCAAAAACCGCTAAGTGAAATTTCATTTGGGCAGGTTTTATTGAGCCTCTTTAAAGAAGCAAGGCGATTCGATATTTCTATCCAACCACAACTATTGTTGCTTGATAAAACACTGCTAAACATTGAAGGTCTAGGACGAACCCTTTACCCAGACCTTGATCTTTGGGCTACCGCCAAACCATTTCTTGAAAAGCTTGTTAAAGATAAATATAGTCTGAAAGGAACCGTTAAAAAAATCTCTGATCAATTTCCTGAGCTTATTGCGGAAATGCCAGGCCTTCCAATGCTGGCAATTAAAGCATTGAAACAATTTGAGGACGGCTCTCTACAACAAGACATCGCCAAAAAACAAACCGATGCAATAATAAAACAAATGCGTGAAAACGCTTCCAAACAAAGCGCCATAATTACGGCTTCAGCTCTGTTTGTTCTGGCTGGCGTTTTGGCAACACAATCACTCTGGCCTTTTGTCGGCTTGAGCTCAGTGTTAGGCCTGTTGTTTTGGTTTAAATCTCGCTAAACTGAAGTTCCACTAAAGGGGGTTTTCGGGTAAAATTACCCTCCAGTTCGTCTGGTCGCAAGTCGAACTCAAGTAGCTACATCACCTTAGGTGGTGTTTTTTATTTACAGGAGTACTCAAAATGAGCATAACAGTTAACGCAACATTGCGTGTAGTCCAGGGGAAAGGTGCGAGCCGCCGCCTGAGAAAACAAGAGAAAGTGCCCGGCATTATATATGGAGGCGCCAAAGCCCCAGAAATGTTATCACTGAACATCCATGAAATAACCCACTTAATCGAAAATGAAGATACGTTTACGTCAATTCTAGATTTGGTTATTGGTAAAAATAAAGAGTCAGTTGTCATTAAGGACCTTCAGCGCCATCCAGCTAAAAATACTGTGGCGCATATAGATTTTTTACGTGTTGATGACAAGCATGCGCTTGTTACTACAACGCCTCTGCACTTTATCGGCGAAGAGGGTAATGAAGCCTTACGTATTGGTATGGTTCTTAACCAGTTTGTAGTTTCGATTGAAATTTCTTGTCTACCTAAAGATTTGCCTCATGGTATAGACGTTGATGTCAGCAAGCTCGCTCTTGGTGAGCACTTGTCTTTGACCGACCTAGTTTTGCCTGAAGGCGTTGTGATAACATCGCTTCAGCACGAAGATATCGAAGCGCACGACCAAACCGTTTGCTCAATTACTGAGCCGAAAATAATTATTGAAGAGGAAGAAGAAGTTGAAGAGCTAGAAGGCGAAGAAGGAGTTGAAGGCGAAGAAGGAGTTGAAGGCGAAGAAGGAGTTGAAGGCGAAGGAGACTCCAAAGACAACGAAGCAACAGAAGGTGGCTCAGAATCATAATCTCCGCCCTATTTTGCACCGTCAATAATTCATATTAAGAAGCATTGTGATGATAAAACTGATTGTTGGTCTTGGCAACCCAGGCAAGGAATACGAAACACACCGTCACAATGCTGGCTTTTGGCTTGCCAATCTGCTCGCAGACAGATTAGATTTTAAATTTATCAAGCAGACAAAGTTTTATGGAGAAGCTGCTGACACCCTTATTGGCACAACTAAGGTTTGGATTTTAAAACCCCAAACATTTATGAATCATTCTGGAAAATCTGTACAAGCCTTAGCAACTTATTTTGATATCAAAACAAATGAAATATTAGTTGTTCATGATGAGCTAGACCTGAATCCTGGCACTGCTAAAATCAAATTTGGCGGTGGGCATGGTGGGCATAACGGCTTACGAGACATTATCAATGCGCTAAGTTCACAGGAGTTTTATCGCCTAAGGATTGGAATTGGACATCCGGGGACTAAAAATGAAGTTGTGAATTTTGTTTTACACCCTCCATCACAACAAGAACTAGATTTAATTGGAAGTGGCATTGATGATGCGATTGGCATCATTAACCTTCTTGCAAATGACCAAATAGAAGATGCGATGAAAAGCCTGCATACAAATTAATGGAAAAACTGAATGGGCTTTAAGTGTGGAATTGTGGGCTTACCCAATGTTGGCAAGTCAACCTTGTTTAATGCGCTTACTAAGGCTGGCATAGATGCAGCGAATTACCCGTTTTGTACAATAGAACCTAACGTTGGAGTTGTTCCGGTTAATGATGACAGGCTAGACCTGCTTGCTAATATTGTTAAACCAGAAAAAGTTTTGCCAACAAAAATGGAGTTTGTTGATATTGCTGGGCTAGTTGCTGGCGCCTCCAAAGGAGAGGGTTTAGGCAATAAGTTCTTATCCAATATTCGTGAAACTGATGCAATTGTTCATGTAGTTCGTTGTTTTGAAAATCACGACGTTGTTCATGTTACTGGCACAGTCAGTCCAATTGATGATATTGAAACAATTAACACAGAGTTAGCTTTAGCTGACTTAGCTTCGGTTGAAAAGGCCTATCAAAGTGCACTAAAAAACACCAAGTCTGGCCAAAAAGAAGGGCTCCCATTAAAGAGCCTTCTTGAAAGGCTTCTGCGTGTCTTAGAAGAGGGCAATCCAATTCGGTCTCTAGCCTTTAATGAAAAAGAACAAAAACTGCTCGGGCAACTTCAATTTCTCACCTCAAAGCCTGTTTTGTATGTTGCAAACATAGAAGAAGGAGGCTTTGATGACAACCCTTTGCTGTCAAAAGTTTATGCTTATGCAAAAAATGAAGGCAGCCAAGTAGTTGCCATTTGTGCAGATATTGAAGCAGAAATCGCTGAACTTGAAGACAGCGACAGAAAGGCCTTTTTGGCTGAGATGGAACAAAAACAATCTGGCCTCGATCGCTTAATTTTTTCAGGATATCAGCTTTTAGGGCTTCAGACATATTTCACTGCTGGTGCAAAAGAAGTGAAGGCATGGACAATCAACATTGGCGATACAGCCCCGACTGCAGCAGGTAAAATTCATGGTGACTTTGAAAAAGGATTTATTCGCGCAGAAACGGTTGCATTTAATGACTTTATTGAATTTAACGGAGAAAAGGGAGCAAAAGATGCAGGCAAGCTTCGTTCTGAAGGTAAAGAATATATAGTTAAAGATGGAGATGTGATTCATTTTTTATTTAATGTTTAACTAACAATACGATTTATGAAACAAAACAAATTGCTTTTAATTCTAGATGGCTGGGGCTATTCTGATGACAGCGAAAGTAACGCTATCATGTTGGCGAGCACACCTAATTGGGACTCATTAATTTCTAACTATCCAAACACACTAATTAGCACCTCAGGCAAAGACGTGGGTTTGCCTGATAAGCAGATGGGCAACTCAGAGGTTGGACACCTTACCATAGGCTCAGGAAGAACTATAGAGCAAGACTATACACGAATACAAAATGACATAGATAATGGCTTATTCGAAAAAAACAAAACGATTTGTTCTGCACTAGATGCCGCCAATAAAACCAACAACGCTGTTCATGTAATCGGACTATTATCTGATGGGGGCGTTCACTCGCACCACAAACATATTCATGCCATGCTTGACATGGCGAAGCAGAAAAACTGCAATGAGGTTTATCTTCATGTCATAGCTGATGGCCGAGACACTCCGCCTAAAAGCGTTGCAATGTTTGCATCAGAGCTTGAAGAAAAAATAAAAACACTTAATTTAGGATCTATCTCGTCCATCGCTGGTCGCTTCTATGCAATGGATAGAGACAATAGGTGGGAAAGAGTTGAGCAAGCCTATAATCTGCTCATTACCGGGAGGTCTGAACATGCTGCAAATAACGTTCAATCTGCCATCCAAAAAGCCTATGATCGTGGTGAAACTGATGAATTTATAGCGCCCACTGTTATCGGCGAGCCAGCAAATATAAATAATGGCGATACCGTTATTTTTATGAATTATCGTGCCGATAGAGCGAGAGAGTTAACCGAATCAATTGCTATGCAAAATTTTTCTGGCTTTTCCCGCGAATCTTATACAAAGACTCATTATGTCTGTTTAACAGAATACAAGAAAGATTTTAACCTTCCATGTGCATACCCCCCCATAACTATCAATAACACTCTAGGCGCTTATTTATCTAATCGAGGGATGAGTCAACTCAGGATTGCAGAAACAGAAAAATACGCGCATGTCACATTCTTTTTTAATGGTGGCCTTGAACCACCAATGCCTGGCGAAAAAAGAAAACTTATACCATCACCAAACGTTACTACTTATGACTTAAAACCAGAAATGAGCGCATTTGAGCTAACAGATTCTCTCGTCGATGAGATAAAATCAAAACAACATGATCTTATTGTATGTAATTTTGCCAACACCGATATGGTAGGCCATAGCGGTAATATTGAGGCAGCTATAAAGGCTGTTGAGGCGGTAGATATGTGTCTTGGAAGAATTTATGAGGCATGCATGGAAAGTGACGCTGAAATGCTTATTACTGCAGACCATGGGAACGCTGAGTTGATGACAAATCCAGTTAGCAATAAACCACATACGGCTCATACTAATAACCCCGTCCCTCTTCTATATGTTGGCGACAAAAGTCTGTCAATTGTTGAGCCCTTTGTTGGCTCGCTGGCAGATCTGGCCCCAACCATTTTAAGACTGATGGACATTAAGGTTCCTAAAGAAATGACTGGCAAATGCCTTGTAAATATTACATAATTAACTAGGAGGCTACAAATGAAACAACCCTATCATATCGCACCCTCAATTCTTTCGGCAAATTTTGCAAAGCTTGGAGAAGAGGTCGACAATGTGCTGTCCTCTGGAGCTGATATTGTGCATTTTGATGTCATGGATAATCATTATGTTCCAAACCTAACAATTGGTCCTTTAGTATGTGATGCGCTCAGATCTCATGGTATAACAGTCCCTATTGATGTTCACCTGATGGTTAAGCCGGTTGACAGAATTATTCCTGACTTTGCAAAAGCTGGAGCCACTTATATTACTTTCCACCCCGAAGCTTCTGAGCACGTTGATCGAACAATAGGGCTCATCAAAGAGAGCGGCTGCAAGGCCGGCCTAGTCTTTAACCCTGCCACCCCTCTCCATTATCTTGAGCATGTAATTGATCAACTTGATATGGTCCTGCTGATGTCTGTCAATCCAGGATTTGGTGGGCAGTCGTTTATTTCATCTTCGCTGGAAAAATTGCGACATGTTCGCAAACTAATTGACCAGAAAGAACTTAGCACTAGGCTTGAAATTGATGGCGGTGTAAAAATCGATAATATTAGAGAGATTGCTGCTGCTGGAGCTGATACTTTTGTTGCCGGGTCAGCTATCTTTAATACTGATAATTACAAGCAAACTATTGATGATATGAGGGCTGAGCTGAGTCTAGCCTAGTCAGCAATGGTCTGGATTAAATTGCTTGTCTCAAAGAAATCAATTATGCAAATAAGTATGAGAAAATAACATTTTTGTATATCCGAGAAGTTTATGGGAAAGTCTTCTTTTTTTGATCCTGATACTATAGCGCTCCATACTGGACATATTCCTGACGCCGCACATGGCTGTCGAGCTGTCCCAATATATCAAACAACCTCTTATGTTTTTGAAAACGTTGATGAGGCTGCGGCCCTCTTCAACATCGAAAAGGGTGGCCATATATATAGCCGCATGACAAATCCTACTGTTGCTGTTTTGGAGCAAAGGCTTGCCGCCCTTGAGGGTGGAACTGGAGCAATCTGCACGTCCTCAGGAATGAGCGCCCTTTTCGTCACTTTTATGACCTTATGCTCTGCAGGAGACCATATAGTTAGCGCCTCTCAGCTTTATGGCTCAACTGCCACCCTTCTTAAACACACTCTTAAACGGTTTGATATAGATTGCTCTTTTATCTCAATCAATGATGAGGCTGCGTTGAAGTCAGCAATTCAAAAGAACACCAAGCTAGTTTTTTGCGAATCTATTGGAAACCCAGGGCTTGAAGTTTCTAACCTGACAATGATTTCTAGAGTTGCCCATGATTACAACTTACCTCTTGTTGTGGACGCTACATTTGCAACCCCAGCCCTTTGTAGACCTTTAGACTTTGGCGTTGATGTTGTAGTTCATTCAGCAACCAAATGGATAGGAGGCCATGGTCTAGCAGTAGGCGGAGTTGTGATTGATGGAGGAAGGTTTGATTGGGGGGCAAGTAAGTTGCATCCAACTCTAACTGAGCCTTATGAGCCCTTTCATGGGATAAGCTTTTGGGAAGAGTTTGGTCCTTCAGCCTTGACTATGAGAATTAGGGCAGAATCGATGAGAGACTTTGGTCCAGCTATGAGCCCTCACAATGCATTCTTGCTTCTTCAGGGAATTGAAACTCTCAGCCTGAGAATGAAACAACACGTGCAAAATGCTGTTAAACTCTGTAAGTGGCTTTTAGAGCAGCCTTCTGTATCTTGGGTAAACCATCCTGATTTACCCGAAAATCTAACTCACGAAATTGCAAAACGCCTTTTTCCTAAGGGGGCAGGGTCAATGCTGTGTTTTGGCGTAAAAGGTGGTCGCAAGGGAGGAGCTGCGTTTATTGATGCGCTTAAGTTGTCTTCAAATTTAGCTAATGTTGGTGACTCTAGAACTCTCGTCCTTCACCCTGCAAGCACAACACATTCTCGCCTAGATGGAGCTGCAATGAAGGCTGCTGGGATTAGTTCCGACCTAATTCGAGTGTCAGCTGGAATAGAGTCAATTACCGACATTATTAATGACTTTAAGAAAGGACTTAAAGCGGTTGAAAAAGCTGCTGAAAAATGAACATTATAGTAAACAAAGAAAATATTTTTGTAGCTACTGGAGGACAGGTCTTTGACCCTAAAAAAGCTACCGTTGTATTGGTTCATGGTAGCGGTCTAGACCATCGCTGTTGGGCGCTACAAGCAAGATGGTTTGCCTTCCATGACTACTCAGTTTTTGCGCCCGATCTTCCAGGCCATAGCCTGTCAGAAGGCGAACCAATAAAATCTATAGAGGGCATGGGTGAATGGTTGGCTGCAGCTTTACAAACTGCTGGATGTAATTCTATCCACCTAGTAGGACACTCAATGGGCTTCCAGATTGCACTTGAAGCATGTGCTGGGCTTGGAGAAAAATTAAAAACGTTAACTGCAGTTGCCAGCGCTGCTGCTATACCGGTCAATGATGTCCTGATTAAAACGGCAAAAAAATCTGCACAAGAAGCAGCTGATATGATGCTAGCTTGGGGTTTTGGTAGTGAGTCCCAAAAAGGGCTTAGTGCCGTTCCAGGGGCACAGCCAATCGCGATAGGGCGCCAAATAATGTCTACAAATCCTCTTGCTGTTGACTTGGTCGCTTGTAACAAATATTCCGCTGGCATCGAAAGGGCGAAAGAGTTGCAAATTCCAGCACACGTTGTTTTAGCCACAGAAGACAAAATGACGCCTTATAAAACTGGAATTGATCTGGCAGAAGCTCTTAGAGCAAAAGTAACCTCTATTAGCAAGACCGGACATATGTTACCTATGGAGGCCCCCAAGGCTTCGCTAGACGCAGTTAAGTCTTTTATACAGAAAAATTAACAACCATGAGACAACTTAAAAAAGTTGGGGTTATTGGTGCTGGAACTATGGGGGCCGGCATTGCTGGACAGGTTGCTAATGCGGGAATAGAGGTATGGTTGTTAGACATTCCAAGTGACGACAAAGATGTAAACCAATTAGCAAACAAAGGGCTTGAAAGAATTAAAGGCTCAGAAATGCCTGGCCTTATGGGAAAGGACGTCGAGGTCCTTATTCATACAGGAAACATCCGTGATAATTTTGATGAGCTTGCTACCTGTGACTGGGTGGCAGAAGCGGTAGTTGAAAGACTTGATATTAAACAAGACCTATATCGTCGTCTTAATGAATGTTGCAGTAAAGATACGATCATAACTTCCAACACTTCAACCATTCCCATAAAGCTTTTAACCAAAGGCCTGCCGTTAGAGTTTTGCGAAAGATTTGCCATCACTCACTTTTTTAATCCTGTGCGCTTTATGAGATTGCTTGAGCTAGTCAGAGGGGAACACACTAGAAAAGATGTTATGCAAAAGCTTGATGACTTTAGTACTGTAAAGCTTGGCAAGGGAGTTGTGTCCTGTGCTGACACGCCCGGCTTTCTTGCTAATAGAGTAGGTGTTTATGCTATCCAATGTGCGCTTCATACTGCCTTTAATTTGAAGCTCTCTCCAACTGAAGCGGATGCCTTTTTTGGCAGGCCGTTGGGCCTTCCAAAAACCGGCGTTTTTGGTCTCTATGACCTAATCGGAATTGACTTAATGTCTGATGTTGTTAAGAGCTTGGTCAGCATACTTCCAAAAAATGACGCCTTTCATCAATTTTCACAGCCCATTGAATTTATGACAAGCATGATTGCCAATGGCCAAACTGGAAACAAAAACAACAAGGGCTTTTATAAAGGTGATGGCGAAGATAGACATGTCATTAACCTTCAAACTGGAGAATATGCAAAATATAAGCGCCTTAAAAGCTCACTATTAGAAGACGCCGAAAGTGATGGAATCAAGGCGCTTTTAAAGGACTCTAGCAAGATAGGAGTGTTTATATGGAAAGTACTCTCTGAAACGCTTTGTTATGCGGCCTACCTGGTTCCCGAAGTGACAAAAAACCTGACCCAAATAGATGACGCAATGAAGCTAGGCTATAACTGGACCAAAGGCCCTTTTGAACTTCTAGACGAAATAGGTGTAAAGTATTTTATTGATAGACTTAAAAAAGAAGGCAGAAGTATTCCAGAGTTTTTAAAGCTTGGCTTGAAAAACGGCTTTTATGTTAGTGGTAAAAATCGCTTAAACGCTATCAATTCAAGCGGATCGCTTGTAGCCATCTACAGGCCTAAAGGCGTTCTTCGCTTCTCAGAGATACGACAAACATTAAGCCCGATTAGCTCTAACGCCTCTGCGAGCTGGTATGAATTTGAAGGCGCGGCAATTGTTGAGTTTCACTCAAAAGCAAACGCTCTTGATTCCCGCTCTTTAGATATACTCGAAAATGCCATATCAGAATCCAGCAAAATGGGTTTGCGTGGCATTATCATACACAATGACTCTCACCATTTTTCTTGTGGGGTTAGCCTTTGGAGTGTAAGAAGCTGTTTTGAAAAAGAAGACTTTGAGTCTCTTGACGCCTTCCTTGTTTGCTTCCAAAAAACCATGATGAATATGCGCAGCTCTCCACTTCCTGTAGTTGCGGCGCCAGTTGGCATGTCAATTGGAGGAGGGTTTGAAGTTGTACTTCATGCTGACCACGTAGTTTCGCATGCAAATTCAGTCATGGGACTAGTAGAGTCTTTTGTTGGGGTTGTGCCAGCTGGTGGTGGCTGTAAAGAAACGCTTTATCGATGGCGCGAAAAGACAAAAGACGCACAGAAGGCAGCATGGAATACTTTTATGAACATTGGGCTTGGCAAGCTGGCTAGCTCTCCTATTGAGGCTGGAGAACTAGCCATGAGCAAAATGAGCGACACGTTCCACATGAACCGTGATTACTTGCTTGACCTGTCTTTATCTTCTCTAGATAGCGTCAAAAAAACACCGAACAGAGAGTCGATAATGCTTACCGGAGCTGAGCATTTCAACAAGATGGTTGATTGGCTAAAACTCAATCACAACAAAGGTTTTCTTATGCCTCACGATGTTAATGTTGGAACAGAAATTGCTAGAATTGTTACTGGTGGAGATTGTAAAGCAAACTCTATGTTTTCAGAGCAGGATATTCTAGACGCAGAGCGTACTTCATTTATCAGACTTTCTCAAACATCAGAAACACAAGCAAGAATTGTGGCTATGCTTGATAATGGTCAGACGCTAAGGAACTAAACGCAAATAAGAATTGGCTATGAAAAAAAACTCAGCAAATTTTATTCCTCTCACTCCCATTTCTTTTCTACATAGAACCGCTGATATTTATGGCGACCATACAGCTGTCATTTATGAAAACTCCTCTCAATCATGGAGCTCTTTTAGAGACAGATGCGTAAGAATATCTTCGAGCCTAGTCGCTCTCGGCATAAGTCAAGGAGATACTGTTGCAGTGCTTGCGTTTAACACGCCGGAAATGTTTGAATCACACTTCTCTATACCAATGTCTGGCGGCGTCTTAAACACAATAAACACTCGTCTTGATGCTGCGACTATTGCCTACATACTGGATGACGGAGCTGCCAAGGTACTTATTGTTGACAGAGAGCTTTTAGACGTTGCGACAGCTGCGCTTGATCTTTCTAGCAAAAAACCCAAGGTTGTTTTGATTGACGACAAATACGCATTAACCCAACCAAGAGTTGGGGCTGATGTAATTGAGTATGAGTCTCTTGTTATAAATGGAGATCCGTCATATAAGTGGCACACGCCAAAAGACGAATGGGAGCCTTTGTCTCTTAACTACACATCAGGAACGACAGGTCAGCCGAAAGGTGTTGTTTATCATCATCGTGGCTCTTACCTAATGTGTATGGGCACTGTTGTTGGCTGGGAGCTTCCAAAACATCCAGTGTACCTTTATTCAGTCCCAATGTTTCACTGCAATGGATGGGGGCACGCATGGACTATGGCCGCAGTGGCTGGAACAGTAATATGCCTGAGGGCGTTCGCGCCTGAAAAAGTGTTTAATTTAATTGAGAGACATAACGTAACAAATTTTGGCGGCGCCCCGATTATGCTCAATATGCTTGCAAACGCCCCGATAACAGTGCAAAAAGCCTCTGACAGGGAAGTTAAAGTAATGACGGCTGGCGCTCCTCCCCCAGCAAAGGTTCTCGAAAAGATGATATCGCTTGGCTATAGCATCATGCACGTTTATGGCCTTACTGAAACTTATGGTCATATTCTTCAGGCGGCCCCTCAACCTTCTTGGCTCAATAAAAATCCTGCTGAGTTGGCGAAACTAACCTCACGACAAGGGGTGCGCTTTCCAATGACCGAGGATGTAAGCGTTATTGATCAGAAAACTGGCAGCCATGTGCCTGCAGATGGAGAAACAATTGGAGAAATAGTAATTCGCTGTAACACCTGTATGATGGGTTATTTAAACAAACCCAAGGCAACTGAAAAGGCTTTTGCCGGAGGTTGGTTTCATAGTGGCGACCTAGCGGTAATTCACACTGACGGCTACATTCAAATCAAAGACAGATCAAAAGACATAATCATATCTGGAGGTGAAAATATTTCTTCTGTAGAAATTGAAAATGTGCTTTACCAACACCCCTCAGTAGGTGAGGCCGCGGTTGTAGCTATGCCAGACGAGAACTGGGGTGAGACTCCTTGCGCTTTTGTCGAACTTAAAACAGACAAGGACGCCACAGAAGAAGAGCTAATTATTTTTTGTAAAGAAAATATGGCTAAATTTAAGAGACCTAAAAAAGTTGTCTTTGGACCCCTTCCAAAAACCGCTACAGGAAAAATTCAAAAGCATGAGCTTCGTGCAACTTTAAGCAATATTGGGAAAGGCTAATGTCAAAATATACTGCCCCAATAGAAGACATGGGGTTTGTCCTAAAAGAAGTAGTTGGGCTTAAAAAGCTTTGCGAAGTCGCTAGTCTTGATTCTTCTACAATTGACATAGTTGATACGGTTTTAGTGGCTGCAGCAAAGCTTGCAAAAGAAGAAATAGAGCCCATAAACAAAACGGCTGACCTTGAAGGCTTAACAATTAATAGCACTGGCGAAGTAACAACTGCGAAAGGCTTTAAAGAGGCCTACCGGCATTATATAGAAGGCGGCTGGGGGTCACTTCAATTTGATATATTATATGGCGGACAAGGCGTGCCCTTTGTTGTCGCTGCGAGCGTTCAAGAAATGTGGCACTCTGCTAATATGTCCTGGGGACTTTGTCCTCTTCTTACCCAAGGCGCAGTAGAGGCAATAAAGCACAATGCCAGCAAAGAGCTAAAACAACGCTACTTGCCAAAACTAATATCTGGCGAGTGGACTGGAACAATGAACCTTACTGAGAGTGACGCAGGAACTGATGTAGGCGCTCTTAAAACTCGTGCCATGCCTAAAAAAGATCATTATTTAATAAAGGGACAGAAGGTGTACATTACCTGGGGAGAGCACGATATGGCAGAAAATATTGTGCATTTGGTCTTAGCGCGCTTACCTGATGCTCCTCCTGGGGTTAAAGGTGTTTCACTATTTTTAGTTCCCAAAATACTTATTAATGAAGACGGATCTTTGGGACAAGCAAACGATCTTAAAGCATTGTCCTTGGAAGACAAAATTGGAATTCATGCTTGTCCTACTTGCGTTATGAGTTATGGAGAAAAAGATGGAGCAATTGGATTTCTAGTTGGAGAAGAAAACAAAGGCATTCAATGCATGTTTACAATGATGAACAATGCAAGAATTACGGTTGGCTTGCAAGGTGTTTCAATAGCAGAGAGAGCCTACCAACAGGCTCTTAGCTTCTGTAAAGAGCGTGTTCAAGGCATTGCCCCTGGGTATAACGAGGCTGGTCCAATAATTAGGCATCCCGATGTTCAGCGCATGCTGGCAACCATGAAATCAATTACTGAAGCCGCTCGAGCTCTTACATATACAGCATGCGCAGAGATCGATATGGCTGCCGCAGAATTATCAGGTGAAGAGCTTAATCGGCACAATAGAAAGCTCGGCCTTCTTACGCCGATTGTCAAGGGCTGGTGTACAGAGACAGCTCAAGAAGTTGTTTCTTTGAGCCTGCAATGCCATGGTGGCATGGGATATATTGAAGAAACTGGCATTGCCCAAATTTTTAGAGACGCCCGAATACTGCCAATATACGAAGGAACCAATGGAATTCAATCAATGGACCTAGTTGGCAGAAAAATTGTTGCAGATGATGGTCTTGGAATAAAAGAGCTGTTATATGAAATGCGAGAATTTGCAAACAAAAAATCACTTATTCCACTTCTTTCGCTTGTTCAATTAGATCGTTTTAAGATCTCCATTGGTAATCTTGAAAAGGTCTCATCTCTTGTTCTCAATAATGCTAAGAACAAGACCTATATCGGCTTGATAGCGTTTGATATTCTAATGATGGCGGGCTATATTACAGCGGCCTGGCAAATGCTCACAAGTCTTGAAAAAGCGCAGACTGCTTATGAAAACAAATCTATCTCTTATGATTTTTTAGACACCAAGACAAAAACTGTAAGTTACTTTATTGACTCCATATTGCCAAGATGTGTTAGCCACTATATGATAGCTAGCTCTGTCGACGCTAGGACTTAAAACAAAATGCCTAAAAGAATTGTCATTTCTAAGCTTGGAGGTCCAGAGGTTTTAACTTTTGAAGATTATGAGCTTCCTTCTTGCCTTGATCCAGAACATGTTCGCATTAAACAAAGCGCCGTTGGTTTAAACTATATTGATACTTATCATCGAAGCGGGCTATACCCGTTGCCCTCGAGCCCACCAGCCTGTCCAGGACTGGAGGCTACAGGAGAGGTGATAGAGTTGGGCAACAAAGTCGATGGCTTCAACATTGGCGATAAAGTGTGTTATGCAGGTGGGCCGCTTGGAGCATATTGTGAAATCAGGGATTTTCCTGCATCACGTTTAATTAAGCTACCAAAAGATGTTAGCGAAGACGTTGCAGCTTCAATGTTACTTCGTGGCATGACTGTAGAATACCTATTTGAACGATTATATAAAATTAAAAAAAACGAGTACATTCTATTCCATGCCGCAGCTGGTGGGCTTGGACTAGTAGCTTCGCAATGGGCAAAATCAGTTGGCTGCAAGATGATTGGCACAGTGAGCAGCGATGAAAAGGCTCAATTAGCAAAACACAACGGCTGTGAGCACACAATCAACTATAAAACAGAAAATGTTGTCGAAAGGGTTAAAGAAATAACACAGGGCAAGGGTGTGCCAGTTGTTTATGACGGGGTGGGCAAAGACTCATTCGACATGTCGCTTCAAAGTCTTGACTTTAGAGGCTTGTTTGTTTCTTTTGGGCAATCATCAGGAATGCCTCCCGAGGTTAATTTGCATAAAACCTTTAACCCCAAAAGTCTTTACTATACTAGGCCGACACTGTTGCACTATACCAGAACTAGAAAAGAGCTAGAGGACTCGTCCACATTGTTATTTAACAAGATTAAAAACAATGAAATTAGAGCGCACATTTATGCAAAAATTGACCTAAATAATGCCGCAAAAGCTCATGAGCTACTGCACTCTCGTCAAGCAACAGGCTCGATTATTTTAAAGCCATGATTCTTTAATTAGAGAAGATTTGATATCCTAACAATCGCTTCGTTTTTTCTAAATGGAGGTAGCACCCAGGGTGAATTATATTGGGCTATCATAAAGCCTCCTTTGTGCTTATAGCCACGCTTATTCATAAAGGCAAGCAGCTTTTTTTGATAGACAAGACACCGAACCTCAGTTGCCCATCCTCCAAAAACAACAACGGCAACCTCGCCAAGACTTTCTTTTTCTATTGATATTAGTTCTGAGCTTGCTTTTGGCAGGTCTTCTAAAGAGTGTTCTTTTGGCATGACGAACAATATTTCGTAAGTCTTGTCATTGCTAGAGGGACAATCAGAAATAACTGGAGCGGTCATTGCGATCTTCATCTCTTTATCGTTGCCACCAAAGATGTAGCTTGCAATTCGCCTAAAGCCAGTATATGTGGAATCTTTATAGTCACTTTGAACCCTTGTTTTGGCAACAATCATTTCTTCGTATTGTCTCACTTCAAAATTACCATCTTTTAAAACTAACTTATAGTCCGGGGTTTCTGTAGGCATGCTCTTTATTTGTTTATCGTTGTTTTTTGCCTAAATAAGGCACAAGCACAGGGGTTTGATTTTTATAGTCTTGGTAATCTTTGCTGTGGCCCCATTTTTTTTCAGACTTCGCCTCTAACATTGGCAGTCCGCTTACTTTGGTTATAAGAAAATACACAAACAAAGGAGAAGCAAGTGTTATAAACTGCCATCCTACGAGAAGAGGCAATGAGATTATGGCAATTCCAAACCAAAGCAGAATTTCTCCAAAATAGTTTGGGTGTCGCGAAACTGACCAAAGGCCAGTTGAAATAAACATGTCTTTATTAGTTGCAACTGTTTTTGTTTGCGTTATTCTTCCTGCTTACCAAAAAACAATCACAAAATAGACTTTGCTAAAAAATAAAAATTATGGGATAATCAGCCGCTTTCAGCAAAAAATAAACTAAAAAAGAAGGCTAAAAAAGAAGGCTTGGTTTTCAAGCTCAAAGAAATTTAATGTATCACACAAAGCCATAATAGCAGCCAGGGTGCTCTACTAGTTAGGGTTGGTTGTTAGGCAATGTGGAAGTCTTAACCCAGGAGAAAATATGGCGAAAGCATCAATGAAAAAAATGTTGGAGGCTGGCGTTCACTTTGGGCACCGCCCACGTTTTTGGCATCCGAAAATGGAGCCTTACATATATGGAACACGTAACGGTGTTCATATTATCAACCTAGAAAAAACTCTGCCTCAGTTTAATGACGCACTTAACTTTGTGAGCAGAACAGCAGCCCATGGAGGGTCCGTTCTTTTTGTTGGAACAAAAAGATCTGCTAGCAACATCATTAAAGAAGAGGCAATTCGTTGTGGCATGCCTTATGTTAATCATCGCTGGTTAGGCGGCATGATGACAAATTATAAAACCATTAAAGCATCAATCAAACGCCTTAAAGATCTTGAGTTTTTGGCTGAGGAGAGTTTCGCTCAATTTAGCAAAAAAGAGGCGTTAGTCATGACTAGAGAGATGGAAAAGCTTGAAAGAAGTCTCGGCGGCATAAAGGACCTAGGAGGCATACCTGATGTTATTTTTGTGGTTGATATTGGCCATGAGAGAAACGCAGTTCGTGAAGCAAAAGCTCTTCAGCTTCCAATCATTGGGATTGTAGACACTAACCACAATCCTGAAGGCATTGACTATATTGTTGCAGGAAATGACGACTCAATCAGGGCAATTAATTACTATACTCGTGAAATTGCAAACGCAGTT
>CAZSHL010000012.1:4720-19901 GCA_964606585.1 uncultured Piscirickettsiaceae bacterium | reverse complement strand
TTTCTCTTACTTATTGATAATTTATTTATGTTGGATATCCAACTTATCAACTGTATCGAATTCAAACTTGATTTCTTTCCAAGTTTCCATTGCTACTTTTAATTCTGGTGAATGCTTTGCAGCACTAGTAAGAATATCTTTGCTTTCTTTCTCTAATTCACGACCCGCATTACGCGCTTCAACACATGCCTCAACTGCAACTCGGTTTGCAGCTGCGCCTGCTGCATTACCCCAAGGATGGCCTAATGTACCACCACCAAACTGCAGAACAGAATCGTCACCAAAAATATTTACTAATGCCGGCATGTGCCAAACGTGAATACCTCCAGAGGCAACTGGAAACATACCTGGCATAAAACCAAAATCTTGGTCAAAGAAGATACCTCTAGTACGATCTTCTTTTATGTAACTATCACGCATAAGGTCAATCCAACCTAAAGTTGAGTCTCTGTCTCCCTCAAGTTTACCAACGACAGTTCCTGAATGCATATGGTCACCACCAGAAAGACGTAAACATTTAGCTAAGACACGGAAATGAATACCATGGTGTGGGTTTCTATCAACAACTGCATGCATAGCACGGTGGATATGAAGCAACAAACCATTGTTACGGCACCAATTAGCAAGACCGGTATTTGCTGTAAAACCAGCAGTCAGGAAGTCATGCATGATAATTGGAGTGCCGAGTTCTTTTGCATATTCAGCACGCTTATACATCTCCTCAGGAGTCGGTGCAGTAACATTTAGATAGTGCCCTTTACGTTCTCCAGTTTCTCTTTCAGCCCTTTCAATTGCATCTTGAACAAAACCAAAACGGTCCCTCCAACGCATAAATGGTTGAGAATTAACATTCTCATCATCCTTGGTAAAGTCGAGACCACCTCGAAGACCTTCATAGCAGGCACGACCATAGTTCTTAGCAGAAAGACCTAACTTAGGTTTGATTGTACAACCTAACAATGGACGGCCATATTTATTCATCTTGTCCCTTTCAACTTGGATTCCATTTGGTGGCCCACCACAAGTCATGACATATGCAACTGGGAACCGAATATCTTCTAGTCTAAGAGCTCTCAGCGCCTTAAAGCCGAATACATTACCAACCAAAGAAGTAAGAACGTTGACAATTGAGCCTTCTTCAAACAAATCAATTGGATAAGCTATAAATGCATAAATTTCGTCATCAGAACCTGGAACATCCTCAATACGATAAGCTCGACCTTTATAGTAATCAAGATCAGTCAATAAATCAGTCCAGACTGTAGTCCAGGTACCAGTTGAGGACTCAGCTGCTACAGCAGCAGCAACCTCTTCTCTTGGTACGCCGGGTTGAGGTGTTATCT
The DNA here is from genome assembly GCA_964606585.1 of uncultured Piscirickettsiaceae bacterium. GTDB lineage: Bacteria > Pseudomonadota > Gammaproteobacteria > PS1 > Pseudothioglobaceae > Pseudothioglobus. Next base: position 18,558 of record CAZSHL010000012.1, on the reverse strand, counting down.
TAAAACATGCAAGAATATCTGTATCTTTCGGTTCATATTCTGGCATCCAATAGGTGTCGCGATATTCTTTTACACCTGCATCGTAGCCTTTCTTAGCCATAATCGTGCCCTCCTGTGAGCTTGATCAAAAAATGAATTCATTATAGTAGTTAAAATAAATAATGTAAAATAATATTTATTTATAAAATAATAATATTTACTTATGATTAATTACACTCTAAAACAACTCTATAGCTTTGAAGCAGTAATCAGACTGGGAGGTTTTACTAGCGCTAGCAAAGAGCTATATATTACACAACCAGCAGTATATATGCAGGTACAACAATTGCAAGAAAATATTGGAGTGAAAATATTTAATATTAGTGGGAAAAAAATTACTCCTACATTTATTGGTAACAAGATTTATCAGACAGCAGTTAAAACTATAAGTATTGTTGAGAGCTCAAAACTAGAGATTGAACAAAGTTTAAATCCTGAATCTGGTCATCTACAAATAGCTGTTGCTACAACTGCAAACTCTTTTGTCAGTAATTTATTATCAAAATTTAAAAACGAATTTCCAAATATGACCTTTTATATTGATGTTACAAATCGACATGCGCTTCTAGATAACCTAAAAAACAAAAATGCAGATTTAGTTATTATGGGTGAGCCACCAAAAGACATACCTCTCATATCTAGTGCGTTTATGGATAATCCACTTATTGCCATTGCACATCCAGAAAACGAGCTGCTTCGTAAGAAAAGAATTTCCATTAAGGATCTAGGTAAAGAAACACTTTTGACTCGAGAAATAGGCTCAGGCACACGTATTACTATTGAACGCTTTACGGGCTTAGAATTTAATTCTGATATTCAAATTAACTCTAATGAGGCAATCGTTGAGGCAGTTCAGGCTGGCTTAGGTATTGGCTTTGTTTCAAAGCATTCGGTAAAGTTGCAACTAGATAACAAAATCATAAAGCAGCTCGATGTTGCACCGTTTCCTATTATGAGGCAATGGCACATTGTGCATCATAGCGGAGCAGAACTATCTCCTATCGCAAGAAGATTTAAGCAATTCGTGATTGACAACAGTTAATCTAATCAATATTGCACAAAATCAAGTGCGATATTCGGCATTAATTTTGACGTAATCATAAGAAAGGTCAGTTGTCCAGACGCTTTCACAAGATGATGAATTGCCCATTTCAATCGTAATCACAATTTCAGCTTTTGACATTTCAAAACTACCTACTTCTTCAGTGTATTTTTTATCAAGTTCCCCACCAATAATAATAGGCAATTTATTTAAATAAATATTAATATTCTCAATAAAAAGTCCTTTTACCTTTGACCGACCAACTGCAGCTAGTACTCTTCCCCAATTTGCATCACTGGCAAAAAGCGCTGTCTTCACCAATGGTGAATGAGCCACCGTGTAAGCAACCTCAAGACAATCTTCATTTGACGCTAAACCACTAGCACGAATTTCAACAAACTTTGTTGCTCCTTCTCCATCCGAAACAATCATATGTGCTAATTTTTTCGTCACTTCATTTAAAGCTAACTGGAAGTCATCTAAACAATCTCTCAGTTGTACACCAGACTTGTTTGTTGCACTTAAGGCGCAAGCATCATTGGTTGATGTGTCACCGTCAACCGTAATTCGATTAAATGACTGATTGACAGACAAAGATAAACAGTCTTGCAATTCTTCTTGAGTTGCACCTATATCAGCAAATATAAAACTCAACATTGTTGCCATGTTAGGCCTAATCATTCCAGAACCTTTTGCAATGCCAGTGAGAGTGACTTTGTTTCCATCAACTTCGAATGAGACTGAACAAGATTTTTCAACTAAATCAGTAGTTAAAATTCCTTTTGCAACTTCACCTATACCGTCTTTTGAAAGTGTTCTAACAAGCAGATTTACGTTACTTTCAAAAGGTTCTATAGGAAGTAATTCACCAATTATTCCTGTTGAAAATGGCAAAACCTGTTCAGGTTTAATAGAAAGTTCTTTAGCTAATAATTCACAAGATTTGTAAGTATTTTCTAGCCCTTGTTTGCCGGTCCCAGCGTTAGCATTTCCGCTATTAATTAACAAGCATCGAACCTCTGAAGATAAGTGATTTTTTGCTATTATTACTGGAGCAGCGCAAAAAATATTTTGAGTAAAAACTGCCGCTGTTACACTGCCCTCAGACAACAATACTAAAGATAAATCTAATACTCCATTATTTTTTATACCACTAGCAATTGATGAGCACTTAACACCAATGACTTGTTCTAAGAGATTACCCATTTTGGAAATCATAGAGAGAGAAAAAATTAAATAAGATTTTACCCAATTTGTATGCATCCTCCCGACTTTCAGGATTTTGATATATTGTCTAGAGTCGGCTCCTATCTAACTTGTTAAAAATCAACATCAATATTGCCCCGAATAGAACCATCATAAAAGCAGGAACAGCGGCTCTCTCGAATAACCCTTCTACGCTTAACTCGTAAACTCTAATCGCTAACGTATCCCACCCGAATGGTCTTAGCAAATAAGTAGCAGGTAATTCTTTCATAACATCTACCGCTACCAACAAACCACCTGCCAATATTCCTGGAGTCATCATTGGTAAATAAACTTGCCAAATCAAACGAAAACGGGAAGCACCTAACAGTTTAGCGCTTTGTTCATATACGGGCTTTATTTGTTCACTCGAAGCACTTGCCGAATTAAAAGCAATAGCCATAAATCTTGACACATAAGCAAAAAGCAATAATGCAACCGAACCAAAAAAGATATGATTAATCGATGAGCCACCAAAATATATACTAATCTGTGAAATACTTTGAACAACATAAAGCAAACCAACAGCCATTACTGAACCAGGCAATGCATAGCCAAGGGTGGACAAACGTATTAATACTTGTAATGCTTTACTATTATTTTTTCGCTGGCTTGGCAATGCTAATATTGTTGCAATAATAACAGTCAGGATTGCAGCACTAAATGTTAAAAGACCAGTAGAAGTAAAATAATTTAGATATTTGATACTCCATTCTTGTTTTATGACATCAATGCTCCAAATTACAATTTGTAAAATAGGCATCGCAAAAGCAAGCATAAAAATACCAAATACAAAAAAGAATATTAGCCAACCAATCAGACCAGTCGCCTGATAAGGTTTAATGTGAGAAACTTCCGTTGAATAGTATTTGGCTTTACCTCGTGCCTTTCTTTCAAAATAGATGAGAAAAAAAGCAAATAAAACAAGAAGAGATGCTAATTGTGCTGCAACCTCAATTGAGCGGAAATCTCCCCATGCTGAATAAATTGCCGTTGTAAAAGTTGAATAATTGAATAAAGATACTACACCAAAATCTGCCAAAGTTTCCATTAGTGTCACTAACACACCAGCGGCTATCGCTGGTCTTGCTAATGGTACTGAAATACGAAAAAAAACTCTTAGAGGTGCAGCTCCGAGCATCTTCCCAGCTTCAATCATTTGTACTTTTTGACGTTTAAATGAAGCTCTTGCCATCATATAAACATATGGATAAAAAACCAATATAAAAGTCAAGATTATCGCCCAGTATCCCGCACGTATATCAAAACCACGGAAACCAATAATTTCCCTTAACCAGACTTGTACATAGCCCGAATAATCAAATACACCTAGATAAACAAAGGCCATCACGTAAGCTGGTATAGCAAACGGTAAAAATAGCGCCCACTCTAACCAGCGACGCCCTGGAAACTCTACCATGACAACTAGGTAAGCCAAAACCGTTCCCAAAATACTTACTCCTGCTGCAACACCAACAAGAAGAATTAAAGTTGATGTTATAAGTTCTGGTAACAATGTTTGAACAAAATGTGTCCACAGCTCACTTGCTGGAACTAACCATGCTGAACCCACAACCAAAATAGGCAAGGCGACCATAAATGAAAGTAGGCCTACCCATATATTTGATTTAATAAAGACTTGATGCATTGGGATATAAACCTAAAGAATCCTGTATTTTAATCCAAAAAAACCCAAGACTTACAGCTAAGCCTTGGGTTTAAATTCAGAATTTTATTAGGATTATTTATAATCTAACCTTTGCATTAGCTTTACTGCATCTGCCTGAAGCTTACCAGCAATTGTAAGGTTCATTTTATCTTGTTTAAAACTTCCCCAAGCAGAGACAATTTCATCAGAAGTAATATTCTGATTTGCAGGATATTCTTTATTTAAGGAGCCGTAAATTGCTTGCGCTTTAGCAGATGACAACCACTCCAGCAACTTCGTAGCACCAGCCACATTAGATGCATGTTTAGTGATCCCTGCACCTGAAACATTAACATGAACGCCTGTTGTATCTTGGTTAGCCCAGAAAAGCTTTAAAGGAGCATTAGGTTTTTCTTCAATTAATCGACCAAAATAATATGTATTAACCAAACCAACATCGCATTGGCCAGCAAGTATTGCATCCATAATATGAGAATCTTTTGCGTTAGGAACTGCGGCCAAATTTTGGACCCAACCTTTAACAACTTCTGAAGCTTTTGCTTCACCTAGATTATGAATAATTGACGCAACTAAAGACTTTGTATATATCTTCTTACTAGTTCTTAAACAAAGCTTCCCTGACCACTTATTTGATGCTAGATCAGAATAGGTTGAAAGTTCAGCTGGATTTACACGATCTGTACTATAAACAATTGTTCTTGCACGAACCGACAAACCGGTCCATAAACCTTCAGGATCTCTTAAATGCAATGGAATATTACTTTCAATTCTATCAGTAATTGTGTTTCGAAAAATATTCTGAGTGCCGGCATACCAAAGGTCACCTGCATCAACCGTCATAAACATGTCTGCAGGTGTATTTACACCTTCCAATTTTAGACGCTCAATCAAATCAGCACCTTTACCAGTCAAATAGTTAACTTCAATACCTGTATCTTGGGTAAATTTTTCAAACAGAGGTTGAACCAAATGCTCCTTCCTAGAACTATAAACAGTGACTGTATCATTCGACGCAGCTTGAATTTGTGAAACTGAACCTATTATTAGAGTCGAAAACATTAATGTTGAAAGTGTTATTTTTTTGGTAAACATTCCATATTCCTTAAATTAAATTTATAAAATGTATTTATTTTTTAAATGATAATGAATATCATTTGCATATGATACATAATATTATTTAATTAGCAACATTTTTTTGTTAATCCTTCCAATTTTATCTGCAAATGCTTCAGCTTCAGCTTCATCATGTGTGACAAGAATCGAAGTAACGTTAGCTTTTTTTAATATTTCTCTAACCTCTTTGACTAGCTGTTCACGGTGAGATTTATCTAGACTTGAGAATGGCTCGTCAAGCAATAATAGCTTGGGCGATGTTGCTAAGGATCTCGCTAATGAGACTCTTTGCTGTTCGCCACCTGAGAGTTGGTGAGGATATTTTTTTTCAATCCCTTTAAGATTAATTAGCTTAAGAAGAGAGGCAACTTTTCGATTTTTTTCATCTTTGCTTAAATGATTAATACCAAAACAAATGTTTTTAAAAACTGTCATATGAGGAAATAAAACATAATCCTGAAAAACCATGCCAATTTCTCTAAGCTCTGGTCTAACATTATGTTGACCATCAATGCTTAAATCATTGCCATCAAGTGAGACGGTTCCGTCTTTTGCATTATCCAATCCGGCTATAAAGCGAAGAGCACAACTCTTACCACTCCCACTATCACCCAAAAGTGCAAATGTATCACCACTTTCGAGATCTAAATTGAAATCCTCTAAAACGTGATTTTCATCAAATGAAATCGCCAGACTATTAACACTTAACATTTATTAACCTAAATAAGAATGATTCTCATTATTATATAGACTAAATACGCTGAATGATATTTATTTATTGAATTATCGGCAACTCTTCAGGCGCTCTTTTGCTGAGCCATTCTGGACCAAACTCTGTAATTACGATGTTTTCTTCATGAACCATCTCTTTTCCTGGGAGAAATGCCATTCCAGGTTCCAAAGTCAAAACGACACCAGGTTCAAGAACTGTATTATCGTTCGCAGTATTTGAAGGCCACTCAGTTAGCTGCATACCTAAACCATGTCCAAGCCTTCCAACAGTATTTCCAAGGGCGCCTCCCTTCTGAAGAACATTATTCATAGCATTAAATATATCTGTTGTGGTATTTCCAACCTGTGCAGCATTAAAGCCTGCCTCAGTCGCTTCATAGGCTACTCTATAGGCTTTTTTTGTCTCCTCTCCTATCGAACCAAAGGCATAATTTCTATCAAAATCACAGTAATAGCTATCAAAAACTGAGCCTGTGTCAATAATGAAAAGATCACCCTCCTCGATTATTTTATCTGTGGGGCCCATTATGATTGAACCATAACCCTTCTGCCCAGATCCTGAAACGATATAAGGAGAATCATCTACACCGAGCGTAAGAAGATGCTTTTTGAAACGGCGACAATTTTCTTGCTCACTCTCACCTGCACGAAGAAGTTTTTCTAAATCCATAAAACCCTGAGAAGTTAATTGACAGATATATCTGATTTTTTCAATTTCAGCTTCAGATTTAACAAAACGGACTCTACGCATAATCTTATTGGCATCTTTAATTTCAATTCCAGAGAGATTATTGATGAGAAGTTCATAGTCCTCCAAAGGCATTCTCAAAGTGCTTTCGAGCGTTTTGGGTACTCCCAATGATTTGTGATTCAACATCAGTGATTTAATGGTCGAAAGTAGTATACTGATTCCATCATCATCTGGATTGGGTGACGTCCAAGTCTGAATATCATCTATCCATGTTTCTCTCATTCCAGACTCTCCAATTGTTGGAATTATCGCTTTAGGTTTTCCTGAACTGGGAATCAAAACATACCAAGGCCTAGTTGGACTCTGAAAAAATTGCGTCTTAAAACCAGTGTAGTATTCGATATCGACTTGGGTAGTTAGTAATATAGCATCCATCCTTTCGCTATGCATTAATCTTTGGATATTCTCAAGTCTATTCTCATATTCTGAAATTTCAAAACCTCTTGGTGGAACAATATTCAACTTTCCTTCTCCTTAATTATTGCTAGCTAAAACTTCTGCGGAACTTTTTCCAACCATGCTCTGATACATCTCTTCGTCAGTATCTCCTTCTGTTCCAAAAACCAAAATACGGGAATCTTTAGTTAATTTTAACTTACTCCTGAGATCGTTATCTTGGCTAGCTATTAAGAAACCCGCCAGACCTGCTACGGCTGACTCTCCAGCAACAATTGATGGTTGGTTACTTGCGAGCAGCTGCATCGTTTTAGCGATACACGAGTCATCTATAGCAAGGTAGTGAGAAACATGGTTTTGTAGAATTTTCCAGGCCAAAACTGAAACCTCACCACAAGCAAGCCCAGCCATTACTGTGTCCAAATCTCCATGCACTACGGTTGGCTTTCCATTAAAAGCACTTTGGAATAGGCAATCCGCATTTTTAGGCTCTACAACAACAAAAATTGGTGTAGATTCAAGACTCTCAACTAAATAAGAAACTACGGCAGCAGGGAATCCTCCAACACCCCCCTGTAAAAAGACATGTGTTGGAATTTCATCCGATTGATCAATGACCTCACTAACCATAACTGTGTAACCCTGCATAACATCTTTAGGAATTTGTGTATAACCTTCATAGGAAGTATCAGAAACAACAAAATAACCTCTCTCTTCGGCAACCTTTGCAGCAAGATGCACAGAGTCATCATAGTTACCCTCGATGCGATTGACTTTTGCACCAAATTTTGCAATCTCTTTTTCTCTCCAAATGCTCACGTGTTGATGGATATATATTTCACAATTGCATCCAAATGTCTGGGCACCCCAAGCAACAGACCTTCCATGATTGCCATCGGTTGCACAGCAGACTGTAATCTTCGATGTGAAGTCACTATAGCTACCAGTAATTAGATCGCTTGAGTTAGCTTTGATACCTTTCTCATTGAGTTTTGCGATTAACAGGTTGGCAACTGCATAAGCTCCCCCAAGTGCTTTGAAACTTTTCAATGAAAAACGACAACTTTCGTCCTTGTATGTAATCATTGCCACACCAGAGTCTTTAGCTATATTAGATAGTAAATGAAGTGGTGTATATTTATAAGAGTCCCAAGAAGAAATCTCCTTATTAGCTCTTTCAAATCCATCTAAACTTAAAATATCTTGGTGGACATAGCGGCTTTGAATTTGATCTCTAGCTTGGTGATGTCTTGTTGAAGTTAAATATGATTTGTAATCGCTTACCATGTCAAATAATTATTTCCTATTAAATTACGTCTTTATACCTTAAGAAACATATTTATGTCTCGATTGTCTTCTCTCAATCGTTATGGATGCAATTCCTACAAGCACTATTCCGGCATACTGAACGAGTGAAATGTTGTCAGTATATGCTATAGAACTTATAGCCAAAACTATAACTGGTTCACAGTATCCAATATTAGCTGTTCTGGTGGGTCCATATTTCTTAATTGCTTTGAAATAAAAAAACATACCGGTTGCAAATAAGGTGCTAGCAAAAACACTCCAAAAAATGCCCTGATTGAAAGCTGATAAAACTGTACCCTCATGGAGGAACAAGAACAAAAAACATAAGGTTGGAAATAACGTAGTATATTTGACAATTTCCCAATTACGAAGACTAGTTACCTTTGGTGTAAAGTGCATGATTGCAGCGTACGATAACGAAGATAGTAATGCTAACCCCAAACCAATAGTGAGTGATCGAATTTCACCTGAACCTTGAGATAATAATGCTATTCCGACTATTGCCAGCAAAAACATGGTGGTGGTTGTGAAATCTAGACCTTTCTTTTTGGAATAACCCTCCATGAAATATGTAATGAGAGGATAAGTGAAGAGCACAACGCTAGCTATCGCGACAGGTATGAACTTTACTGCCTCGACAAATAACCACGACTGAACACTGAATAGAATGGTTAGTATTATCATCCATCCGACTAATTCTTTTTCTTTTATGTCAGATAAAGACAAAAAAGTCTTTGTGATCACCAAAGAGAGAATAAAGGTTGTAGCGAAACGAAAAAAAAGAAACAGAAATGCACTAACACCAAAAGAGTAAACCAACGGTACCATGCTTACATTTAATGCATAAAAAAAAGCTGAAAGTATAGCAAAACGAACACTAAACACTATTAATCCTTATAGACAGTTAAACCAGTTTTTTTTCTTTTAAATTATTTCTCCCAAAACTGAATCGATATTACAAGAAATTTTTTCTATAATATAAATTTTTTCAACTATTTCTGTATATTTTTTTTCCTATTTTGCCTACTTTAGGGTACCATTGCGCCTGCATTTTAAATTAAGGAGAAAAGATGGGATTTGATGCAACTATTGTAGCCCCAGGACTTGGAGCTTTAGGGCTACTTGTCGTGTTAATTATATACCTATGGATAAAGAAACAGCCAAGTGGTAGCGGACAGGTAGTAAACATAGGTCAACAGATTCATATCGGTGCGATTACCTTTATGAAAACTGAATACAAAATGCTAACTGGCTTTGCCCTCGTTCTATTTATCTTGATGTATATATTTTTAGGTGTTTATAGTGCGCTTTGTTTTGTGGTAGGAGCTCTTGCCTCTGCAATAGCTGGATATATTGGTATGAACACTGCGACCATTGCCAACGTTAGAACAACCGAAGCTGCACACACTCAGGGTAGCGCTGCTGCTTTAAAAGTAGCTTTTTTTGGAGGCTCGGTAATGGGTTTATCTGTCGCCGCATTAGGACTACTTGGTCTTGGATCATTGTATTACTTTTTTTGGGAGCATCACTCTCACGCACTCCACGGCTTTGCAATGGGTGCATCAGTTGTAGCCTTATTCTCTCGTGTTGGCGGTGGTATCTTTACCAAAAGCGCTGATGTGGGTGCTGACTTAGTTGGTAAGTTAGAAGCCGGAATCCCTGAAGACGACCCGAGAAATCCAGGAGTAATAGCTGACAACGTTGGTGACAACGTTGGTGATATTGCTGGGATGGGCTCAGATATTTTCGAATCCTACTGTGGCTCAATGATTGCAACTATCGCAATCGGTTCAACATTATCAGCTATAGCATTAGATAAATTAGGTGGCAACCAAAGTGCATTAATGTTTCTACCCTTGGCGCTTGCCTCACTAGGCTTAGTTTGTTCAATTATTGGAATTATTGTTGTTAAGATGTCATCTAATAAATCGCCAGAATCTGCCTTAAGGACTGGTACTATCGGTTCAGCAGTTTTATTCATTGTTGCAGCTTATTTTATGATTAATCAGCTTGACGTTGCCAATGCGATTTGGTCAGCTGTATTAATGGGAAGTATTGGAGGTATTATTATTGGTCTTGTAACTGAATATTACACTGCCGGCAAACCTATTAGAGACATTGCGGAATCTGGCGAGACAGGTTCAGCAACTGTCATGATTAAGGGTTTGGCTACTGGCATGCAATCTGTTGTTATTCCAATTCTCATAATTTGTCTAATCATATTTGTTGCTAATCATTTTGTTGGTCTTTATGGTGTTGGTATTGCCGCTATTGGTATGCTTGCTACGGTTGGTATGACTATGGCGATCGATGCTTATGGACCTATCGCAGATAACGCAGGTGGAATTGCAGAGATGGCTGGTCTCGGTGAAGATACTCGTAAAATTACAGACTCCCTAGATGAGTTGGGAAATACTACTGCGGCAATTGGAAAAGGTTTTGCGATTGGTGCTGCTGCTCTGGCAGCTCTGGCAATTATAACGGCTTATACAGAAACAGTTAGCGCTAGGTCAAGCGATTTCCTTCTTCAATTAAATAGTGCCGAAGTATTAGTGGGTATGTTTATCGGTGGCACAATTCCGTTCTTAATTGCAGCAATAACAATGACTGCAGTCGGCGACTCCGCGTTTGAGATGATTAAAGAAATTAGAAGGCAATTCAAGGAGATAGAGGGATTGCTTGAAGGTAACGCAGAGCCAGATACGGCGAAATGTGTCGATATCGCTACAACTGCAGCTCTAAAAAAGATGATTCTTCCTGGAGTTATTGCTGTTGGCACTCCCGTTGTTGTTGGTTTTATAATTGGACCTGAGGCGCTAGGAGGGTTACTTGGTGGCGCACTTCTAGGCTGTGTCTTGATGGCATTAATGATGGCCAATGCCGGTGGTGCCTGGGATAATGCGAAAAAGCATGTCGAAAAAGGAAACTTTGGCGGTAAAGGTTCAGAGGCTCACGCTGCCACAGTGGTAGGTGATACAGTTGGAGACCCGTTCAAGGATACATCAGGCCCATCAATGAATATTCTTATCAATGTAATGGCAATTGTGAGTTTGGTTATTGCACCATTACTTTAATCATCAAAAACCCCCGTTGATTGACGGGGTTACACACCAAAGTTACTGACAATAATTGCTTATCAATAGCGCCAAAATGTTTTATGGAAAAGTGCAATAATAGTAAGCACTTCTAAACGTCCAATGAGCATTGAGAAACTCAAAACCCATTTCGATGAATCTCCAAGAAGACTGTAATTATCAGCAACTACACCAAGACCTGGACCTAAATTATTTATCGTTGCTGCTGTAGCTGAAAAAGAACTCTCCTGATCAAGACCAGTAAACATTAACGTCACTAGGATAAGAATAAAAGCAATCGCATAAAGAGAAAAGAAACCTAAAACTGAAATCAGTGTTTGTTCTGAAACAGAGCTACGATTTAACTTCACACTAATCTGAGCGCTTGGGTGGATGAATTTCTTTATTTCTCTCATGCCAAGTCGAAACATCATTAAGACTCTAACAACTTTTATTCCTCCACCTGTTGAACCAACACATGCACCAATAAAGCTTAAAAGTATCAAAAATACTGGTAAGGCGCTAGGCCAGGCGCTGAATTTTTGTGAAACAAATCCTGTAGTCGTTGCTAATGAGATAGTTTGAAATAATCCATACCTTAATGACTCCTCTGCACCACTATATTGATTATTCATTCCCAGGGTAGTTAAAACGATAACTGAAGCGCCTATTACTATGAATGAATAAGTTTTGAATTCGGAATCCTTTAGATAGTTGACTAAAGTTCGGTTATTCCAGGCAAAAAAGTGCAGGGAAAAATTAATACCAGATAAAAACATAAATAACATCGCTACCAACTCAACAGACAAAGAGTTGAAATATCCAATCGATGCATCATGAGTAGAAAAACCACCAATAGCTATTGTCGAAAAACTATGCCCGATAGCATCAAAAAGATTCATCCCTGAGAGAAAATAACCAAAAGCACATAATACAGTGAGCGATAGATAGATATATCCTAGAGCCAAAGCAGTTTGTCTTACTTTAGGTGTTAATCTCTCTTTCGTAATTCCGCTGTATTCTGCATGATAAAGCTCCGTACCGCCCACACCTAAGAATGGCAATATAGCTACAGCCAAAACAATAATCCCAATTCCACCAAGCCATTGCAACTGTTGCCGATAATAAAGGATACTTTTTGGCAATTCGTCTAGTTGGCTAAGTGTAGTGGCACCAGTAGTAGTTAGGCCCGACATCGATTCGAAAAATGCAGAAGCAAAACTCAAACCTTGAATGGAATCAGTTAACAGGAATGGTAAAGTTCCAAATAGTGACAAAACAACCCAAAAACAAACAACAATCAATATCCCTTCTCTGATACGAAAATTCTTTGTAGTATTTCTAGTCAAAAACCAAAGAATAAAACCACCTAGAAAAGTTAGTAGAAAAGATAATAGAAAAGAAAATAGCTCATCTTCATTGTAAATTAGATCTATTAATATCGGCGGAATAAGGGTTAAACTAAACACCATAAGCAATAAGCCAATAGTTTTAAGAACGATATTTATTTGCATGACAGGATTGTTTTATTTGATTTATTCTATATTTTCAGTAAATATTGCCTCTACCTGATGAATTTTACTAATATCTGTCAACATCAAGAGTACATGGTCACCTTGTTCAATGACCAACTTTTTTGATCCGACTAGCAGATCATTATTTCTAACTATTGCGCCAACGACAGCACCTTCAGGTAATTCTATATCCTTTATCTTTCGACCGACAACTTTAGAGCTATTCTCGTCGCCGTGAACTACAATTTCTAGCGCCTCTGCGAGTCCATGCTGAAGAGAATGAACCTTCATTGTGTCTCCCTTTCTAATATGAGACAAAATGCCGCTTACGGTTATCTGGTCAGGGGACAATACCATATCTATATCGTCACTTTGCTCTGCTACAGAAGCATACACATCACGCTTAACCAAAGCAAACGTTTTGTGGGCTCCGAGACGCTTTGCTAAAATTGAAACTATCACATTCACTTCATCTGAATCAGTTAGTGCCAAAAATAGATCCGCACTATCGATACCTTCCTCTAAAAGCAAATCTTCATCTGAAGCGTTACCCTGCAATACCACTGCATTATTAAGCTGATCAGCTAACTTAGTAGCCCTGTTTTCATTAAGCTCAATAATACGAATATCACGAGTTTCTTCAAGCAACTTTGCAACATTTAAACCTAAAATACCACCACCAGCAATGAAGATCTTTTGGTATATATTTTCAGCCCTCCTAAACTCTTTTAAGGTTCTAGTTATATGTTTCTTTTTTGCAATAAAGTAGACATTGTCTCCCTCTCTAATAATGGTGTCACTATTAACTAGCAAGGCCTTGCCGTTTCTGTAGAGACAAAAAACTCTCATCTTAATGTCAGGAATATGTTCAGGTAGTTCTTTGATAGGTCTGTTGACAATTGGAGTTCCAGCAAAAGCCCTTGTTTCGACTAGCTGTACTAAGCCATTTTCAAAT
>CAZSHL010000012.1:0-4710 GCA_964606585.1 uncultured Piscirickettsiaceae bacterium | reverse complement strand
CAGTTGTGAAGCGCCTGGCTCTTCGACAATACCTTTAATGTATTCTGTGATTAATAATTCGGGGGTGATTAGGAAATCAATTGGTACTGCAGAACGTGAAAACAATTCAGGTCTAACAAGATATTCAGAGGTACGTATTCGTGCAATCTTTTTCTCTATCTGGTAAAGCTGGTGAGCCATTCTACAGGCTACCATATTGCTTTCATCAGATCTCATTACTGCAATTACCATATCCATATCCTTTATTCCGGCCTTTTCTAAAACACTTGGATATGAACCCTGCCCTACCACAGTCTTTACATCAAGATGTCTTTGCAAAGGGGTTAATTTATCTTCTTTGTGATCGATGATAGTGATGTCATTCTCACTATCAGAACAAAGATACTTAGCAAGAGTGGAACCGACCTGACCAGCTCCAAGAATTAATATTTTCATTTTTTTCCAATTCCTAAATCTTTAAGTTTTCGATATAAAGTTGTTCTTTCAAGTCCAGCAATTTCTGCAACAGTGGCAATATTATTATCGTTTTGAGATAGGTGATGAAGAAGGTATTGACGTTCAAAGATATTTCTTGCCTCCTTGAGCCTTAAAGAGTAGTCAATCCCAGAAACTCTTTGACTTGAATCGGTTGGTTCTTGAGGGGTTAAAATATTTCTCACTATTGGCAGGAAATCATGCAACGGCTTCTTTAAGAAATCAACCGCTCCAAGCTTTAAAGCTTTAACAATGTCAGTTACCTCAGCATGTCCAGACATCATAACAATTGGCGTATCAAATCCATCATTTACCCATTCGGATAGAAGAGAGATACCATCTTGACCCGGCATCCATACATCCAATAAAATTAAGTCAAAGTTTTCAACAGTAACAATAGTTTTTGCTTCGTTTGCACTTCTTGCAAGTACAGTTTGGTAATTAACATCTTCAAGAATATCTCTGATGATTTCGGTGTTCTCTTGTTCATCATCGATTATTAATATTCTTCCCAATATATTTTCATTAGTCATCGGAATACCTCTCACTGTTTAATTATACTGAATTCTATCGTTACCCTAGCTCCATGAGGCTTTACGTTGCTTGCAAATATTTGCCCTTCATGTTGCTCAACAATATTTTGTACAATAGCCAATCCTAGACCTCCTCCCTTTGTTTTTGTTGTGATATAGGGTTCAAAAACCTTATCAAGCAAATTTTCAGGAAAACCTTTGCCATCATCGGTTAAAGTTACTCGTACAATATTTTCACTCTTTATATATCGAGATCGAATAGCAATATTTATTGTTTTATTTTCTTGCACTGACTCAGTGGCATTTTTCAATAAATTAATTAAGACACGTGAAATACTGTCTCTGTCTAGTCGCAACTTTGGTAAATTTCCACTCAAATCAAGATCTATCCTCACTCTTTCCTGTGCATCATACAACGCAACCGCCTGATTGATTAAAGAGTTAATAGAAGAGCTAACTCTTGCTATTTCAGGAGTATTTGCATAATTGGCAAAAGCAGTTACCATAGAGTCCATTGATTTAACTTGATCAATTATGGTTTTAGTAGTCTTATCTATTGCTTTAGCGTCCTTTGAATCTAGTTTGTCCAAAAATAAATTACGTAGGCGCTGCGCAGAAAGCAATATTGGTGTTAAAGGGTTTTTTATTTCATGGGCCATTCTTACAGCAACCTGACCCCAAGCAGCTTTTTTCTGAGCTCGATTTAGATTTGTAATATCATTAATCAAAATAACATAACCTAGCGACTTATCTTCAACATCAAGAATTGCACCCTGACAATACAAAAGCCTATATCTGTCAGAGAGCATTATTTCAATTTCTCCAGACCATTCATTCTGATCTTGTTGAATATTTTTCTCTATATATAAAAATAAAGGCTTCAGATGTTGATAGTTTTTAGTAATAGCATCATAAGAAAAACCAATATATGATAGCTCTTTTTCTATTTGTAGCATTTTTCCAATCACTGGATTAATTAACTGTATTGTTTTGTCGGGGTTAAGAGCAATAACGCCATAAGAATACTTTAATATAGTTTCGAGATATAAGTTATGAGTATCCAAACCTTCCCTAGAGAGTTTTATTTGTTGACTCATTTCATTAAAATGATTAATCAGATAACGTAAATCTTTGTTTTTTGGATTATGTTCAAGTCTAACATCATAATTGCCAGCAGCAATTTCACGAGTAGCAAGAGATATACTATGCATTGGTCTCATTAACTGATCTATCATCCGAAGAACAACAAGTAGTGCGCACAAAATTGCCAACAAAACTGTTGAAGAAAAGTCAATCATAAAACGTGTTTTAATTATGGAGTCGTTAAGAGTCAACTCTGCCCCTAGTGCTGCATCTCTAAAACGTGTCATTCTTGTTGTTAGGTTTTCGATACCAGCATCAGCTGAGAATCTTGCAACCAATGTGAACTGATCAGTTGAGGCGGTATAACCATCCTCTAGACAAGCTCTATCAGAATGTTTATGAGTTGCAACAAGATTCATTTCAACTGTGTATAGTGATAGTTCACATGCCCAATCATCAACAATCAACTGCTCGAGAACTCTTAGCATCTTCTCATTAGAAGAGTTTGACGCATCATAATAGTTCACTAATAAAGCAACGTTTCGAGTCCTGTCCTCATAATGTTTATAGGCGACACTTTGAGTGTTTCTATAAAGCTCATCAACTTCACCGCGAACCGTTATATTGAACTGATCAAATTGTCCCTCTGCCTTTTGCAAATTGTCGCGGATAGATTCAAAAGAGAATAAATAAAAAGAAAGAACTGGAAACAAAACCAATACAGGAACTATTCTGACAAAAGACCAAGTAAATTTTGAACCAATAACTTGCTTATTTGTATCAAGCTTTAATCTTTTCATTGAAACAACAATAAAATATAAAGCCACTAAACTCATCAAAACATTGTAGATAACTAGATATATATACCATTTATCAATCAGCTCAGAATTAAGGCCAAGATAAAACATTGCCAAAAAAGACACAGTAAATATCGCAATCCAAAATAATATTGGTGGCGTTTTTTTCATCAAAAAAGAACGATCTATTCGCATAAATTAACTATTCTCATTACGCTAAATTGGCTTGATTATCTCATAAATGCATTATTATTAAGACAAGTTGTTGATAAAATACAACAACTCAATTTAATTTAACAAACTTGATTCAAACACAAAGAAATTTAGAGAATTACCTTAAATCAATCATTGATGATTCTTTTCTAGCTATTGATACTGAATTTAGAAGGGTAAACACCTATTATCCTGAACTCTGTCTGGTTCAAATTGCAACAATAAATTCTATCGAATGTATTGATGTTCTAGCAATTAACAATTTAAAACCTTTATTTGAAAAACTCTATGATAACAAAACCTTGTGGATAGTTCATGCTGCGAAACAGGATATTGAAGTTCTATATAGATTATCAAAGCAAATACCAAAAAAACTTTTTGATACACAAAGAGCAGCCTCACTCCTTAACTATGGAAATCAAATTTCATATCAAGCGTTAACACAAAAACTTCAGGGGGTACGACTCGACAAGGCCTTCACTAGATTTGACTGGACGAAAAGACCTCTAACAAAAAGTGTTATTGATTATGCATTAGATGATGTTCGATACCTCATACCTAACTACTTGAAACTCGTTAATGAACTTAAAATAAGTCACAAAAGTAAATGGCAAGAAGAAGAATCTAGCTACTTACTTGACTTGACTCTTTACGATTTATCAATAGAGCAGGTTTGGAAAAAAATTAAAGGTATTTCGAATCTCGAAAAAACTCACCAAGAAGAGGCATTATACCTAGTTGCCTGGCGTGAAAAAAAAGCCAAAGATAAAAATTTGCCTCGAAAATGGATAATAACTGACGATAAATTAATTGACTATGCTCGTGGAAAAAATATACTTTCAGAAGAGTCACAAAAAAACTTTAATGAATTCAAGAAAGATCCAAAAAATACTTTTAAAATCAAAGGATTAGTCAAAAAATATAAACCCTTAAATAGTTCTGAAAGAAATACAAAAAAAGAATTACAAAGAAATATTAAAAGAATTGCTAAAAAGTATAATTTGCCTCCAGAAATAATAATTAGCAATAAATTGCTCACAAAATTTATTAGAGATGATTCTGATATAGCCTTTCTTAGTGGCTGGAGGGCAGAAATACTCAACAAAGAAAACTTTTTAAATTGATTTGAAGACTATCAAAAAAAACAGCTTCAGAGTTATATCAGGAAATTTTCGTGGCAGAAAGTTTACCTTTCCAGATAGCGCAGGTTTACGCCCAACATCAGGAAAAATTCGTGAAACTCTTTTTAATTGGCTTCAATTTGAAATAAGCCATAAAACTGTCCTTGACCTTTATGGAGGTAGCGGCGCATTGAGTATTGAAGCCTTATCAAGAGGAGTCAAGGAGCTTCAACTCATTGAACAAAACACCCTAGTATATAAAAGTCTAATAGCTAATTTCAATTCATTGGGGATAAACAATTACAAGTTAATTAATTCTGATGCAATAAAATTTATTAGTAATAAGTGTAATAAGTCTTTTGATTTAATTTTCTTGGATCCGCCTTTCAACAAAGATTTACTGCCACAGTCCCTTGAATTGCTTGCAAGAAATAATTATCTAAACAATAGTATTATTGGTAAACCTAAAAATAAAATTGAAGCATTTGA
>CAZSHL010000011.1:0-20020 GCA_964606585.1 uncultured Piscirickettsiaceae bacterium | reverse complement strand
TTGTTGTTTCTCCAATATTTGAAGGGTTATCACTTTTACAGAGACAAAGAATAGTTCTCGCAGTGGTGAGTGAAGAAATCAAAAGTGGTGAGCTGCATGCGTTGAGTGTTAAAACATACACTCCGGATGAGACATAGTATATAATCTCATTTGTTTTGGTTTATGACAAAAAAAACTAAATTTAAAAAGGTATAAGAATGAAGAAAATTATTATATTGTTATCTTTAAGTGCTAGTGTTTTATTGACAGGTTGTGGCGCGGTTGGTTCGGTTACAGATTTGTACAGTGAGAAGTATGGCGATGATTGGTTTGCATCTACTTCGTAATTAATCACCATTAAAGTAGAAAAAATGAAAACAGATATTCATCCTGCATACGAGTCAATTAAAGTTGTTTGCAGTTGCGGAAATACCTTCGAGACACGCTCCACTTCTAGTAAAGATGAACTACATATAGATGTATGTTCTAATTGTCATCCTTTTTATACAGGAAAACAGAAAATCGTTGATACTGCAGGACGAGTAGAGAAGTTTAAGTCTCGTTATGGTTCATATAAGCGTTAGTTAATAGCTTTTTACTTGGAAAAGCCACAGATGTGGCTTTTTTTATGCCAGAAGGAATTTCAACGAAGTCGATAAAATCGTTATAATCATCATTCCATTCTAGGTATTGCTATGACATCAGATTATATAAATGCGCTGTTAAAAAAAGAGGTATCTCGAACACCAGTATGGGTAATGCGACAGGCCGGTCGTTATTTGCCAGAATATCGTGCCACCCGCAAGAAAGCTGGAGATTTTTTGAGTTTGTGTAAATCAAGCGAACTGGCATGTGAGGTCACACTCCAGCCCTTAGAGCGTTTTGACTTAGATGCGGCTATCCTATTTTCAGACATTTTGACTATTCCAGATGCCATGGGTCTTGGCTTATATTTTTCAGAAGGTGAAGGTCCAAGATTTGCAAAGCCATTAAGTACTTTAAGTGATATAAAAGGATTGAGCAAACTGGATGTGGGCGATAAGTTGGACTATGTTTTTGATGCTGTAGCAACAATCAAAAAAAATCTTAAGGATAAAGTACCACTTATTGGTTTTAGCGGAAGTCCATGGACATTGGCGACTTATATGGTAGAAGGTAGTTCAAGCAAAAACTTCTCCAAAGTTAAAGCTTTAATGTTTCAAAATCCCAGTCATACGCATCAACTATTGGATATTCTTGCTGATAGCGTGATCGATTATCTCAACGCTCAAATAGAATCTGGGGTTGACTCGGTAATGATTTTTGATACCTGGGGTGGTTTATTGAACAAGCAAAATTACGAGGCTTTCTCTCTTCAATATATGACGAAGATTGTCGCAGCAATAAGGCGCAGATTTAATGGAAAAACTATACCAATAACGCTATTTACAAAGGGCGGCTCAGCCTGGCTTGAACAAATTGCCAATAGCGGTTGTGACGGCATTGGCCTAGATTGGACTATAGAACTTGGAGAGGCTCAATATCGGGTAGGTTCGCAGGTAGCACTTCAAGGAAACCTAGATCCTGCTGTTTTATATGCCTCACCCGAGGTAATTGTTTCTGAAGTTAATAAGGTGCTTGACCAATTTAACGGCAATACAGGTCACGTATTTAATCTTGGTCACGGCATCGCACCAGATGTTAAGCCTGAAAGTATGAAAGTTTTAGTTGATGCTGTGCATGCTTACTCTAAGACAAAATAGGTTAATTTCTCTATGACAACAAACTGTACTTTATTTCTTCTGTGATAAAATCCAAAACTCAATGGTTGATTAATTGATTATGTCTATACTAAAAAATATTTTTGTAAGTCTCAAAGAGTCCGAAAAGAAAGCCTTTATTCCATTTATTACAGCGGGCGATGGAGGCTTGGATAATACAGAGGCGTTAATTTTTTCTTTAGCCGAGAATGGTGCAGATATTATTGAACTAGGAGTTCCATTTTCTGATCCAATGGCAGATGGTCCAGTGATAGCAAAGTCACATGAACGAGCGGTTGCTGATGGAGTTAGTTTGGAAGATGTGCTTGCTATTGTCGAGCGTTTCCGTGAACATAATGATAATACCGGCATTGTTTTAATGGGTTATGCAAATCCCGTTGAAATTTATGGCTACAAAGCTTTTGCCGAAAGAGCTCAAGAGGTAGGTGTTGACGGGGTTTTAATGGTTGATATGCCACCCGAAGAAGCGCAAGATTTCAAAAAAGAGCTTGATAGTGTCGGTATAGATTTAATTTTCTTAGTTGCTCCAACTACAACCGATGAACGTCTTCAAAAAATAGCTAATCTTGCAACAGGCTATATTTATTTTGTCTCTTTAAAAGGAGTGACTGGAGCTGGCAACCTTGATGTTGATTCTGTCAACCACCATTTATCAAGAATGAGAAAATATATTGATTTGCCAGTAGGGGTTGGTTTTGGCATTAAGGACGCGGAAACAGCAAAAAAAATATGCGAAACTGCAGATGCAGTAATTGTTGGGAGTACTATTGTCTCCATTGTTGAACAATTATCTAGTTATAGAGATAAAATGGTAACAAAGGTTGGTAATTTAGCCCTTAAGATTTCAACCGCAATTAATTAGACAAGGAAAACAATGAGTTGGTTAGAAAGGATATTGCCACCAATTGGCAAAAATGCAAAAAAAAATATACCTGAGGGTCTATGGAGCAAGTGTCCAGAGTGTAGTCGCGTCCTCTACCAAGAAGAAATTAAACGTCTTTTATATGTGTGTCCACAATGTGATCATCATTTAAGAATTTCAGCAAGAGACCGAATTAATAACTTTTTAGATGTTGAGCATCAATTTGAGATTGCTCATAATATTGAATCAGCAGATCCACTGAAGTTCAAGGATCAGAAGAAATATAAAGATAGAAATACTGATGCACAAAAAAAGACTAAAGAGAAAGATGCTCTCATTGTAAAGAAAGGCTTTTTAAAGGGCCTCCCAATTGTGGCAGCTGCATTTGAATTTAATTTTATGGGCGGTTCTATGGGGTCAGTAGTCGGTGAAAAATTTGTAAGGGCAACTAATGCAGCAATTGAAAATAATCATCCACTTGTTTGTTTTTCAGCGAGTGGTGGAGCTCGTATGCAGGAAGGTCTTTATTCACTAATGCAGATGTCCAAGACATCACTTGCTATTAAATTATTAG
Source organism: uncultured Piscirickettsiaceae bacterium (assembly GCA_964606585.1). Lineage (GTDB taxonomy): Bacteria > Pseudomonadota > Gammaproteobacteria > PS1 > Pseudothioglobaceae > Pseudothioglobus. Next base: position 16,845 of record CAZSHL010000011.1, on the reverse strand, counting down.
CTAACAAAAAAATTCCTTTTATTTCTGTTTTGACGGATCCAACCATGGGCGGGGTATCAGCAAGTTTAGCAATGTTAGGTGACATTCATATCGCAGAACCTCATGCAAGAATAGGTTTTGCTGGCGCTAGAGTTGTTGAACAAACAGTTCGTGAGGAGCTTCCTGAAGGTTTTCAAAGGAGTGAATTTTTATTGGAGAAAGGTGCAATTGATATGATTGTCCATCGTTCTGAGTTAAGAGAAAAAATATATCAAATATTGTCGGCATTAACAGCTCAAAGTTGAATTGCTATATTATTACCATTTTATTAAATTAATTATCTAGTCACTCTTCACAATTATGAAAATATTGTTAGCCAATCCAAGAGGATTTTGTGCCGGTGTTGAGCGCGCTATAGAGATAGTTGAGCTTGCCCTTAAGAAACATGGTTCTCCAATTTATGTTCGTCATGAAGTTGTTCATAATAAGTATGTGGTAAGTGATTTAAAAGATAAAGGTGCTGTTTTTGTTGAGGAAATAGATCAAATCCCTAGTGGTAGTGTTGTAGTATTTAGTGCGCATGGCGTTTCTAATAAAGTAAAAGAGAAGGCTCATTCAATAACGCCAATCGTCTATGACGCCACCTGTCCTTTGGTGACAAAAGTCCACAAAGAAGTTTCAAGACGCCAGAAACAAAATCACCAAATTATTCTTATTGGTCATGCTGGTCATCCAGAGGTTGAAGGGACACTGGGACAATCAAATTCTGGAAAAAATATTTCTTTGGTTGAATCAATTGAAGATTTAAATTCTCTTGAGTTTTTGCCAGATTCAGATCTTTCATATATAAGCCAAACAACATTATCTGTTGATGATACGAAACTAATTGTTAATGCCCTAGAAGAAAAATTTCCATGGGTCCAATCCCCTAAAAAAAGTGATATTTGTTATGCAACACAGAATCGACAAGACTCAGTCAAGGCAATTATAAAAGACGCAGATGCGCTTATAGTTATAGGATCAAAAAACTCTTCAAATTCAAATCGTCTTAGAGAGATAGCAGAAAAAAAACAGAAACCAGCGTACTTAATTGATGGTGTTAAAGATATCAATGTTGAGTGGCTAAATGGAATTAACTCGATTGGTTTGACAGCAGGAGCTTCAGCGCCAGAAGTTTTGGTTCAAGAAGTTATAAGTTATTTGGTAGATAATGGCGCAAGAGAAGTAGTTGAATTTAATGGTGCTGAAGAATCTGTACAATTTCCAGTTCCAAGTTCATTAAGATGATATAAATTTTGATTTTTGGGTAATAAAAAATGGCTAAATACGATATTTATGGAATTGGTGCTGGCATAGTAGATACTGAAATTGTTGTATCAGATAAATTTCTGCATGATAACAGTATTGAAAAAGGAGGTATGACTCTGGTCGATGAACAGCGACAGCATGAATTAATTAATGCTATTACTTCACAAACAAAACCAGTGAAGAGAAGTTGTGGGGGTTCTGCTTGTAATACTATAGTCGCTGCCAGTAAGTTTGGATCAAAGACTTTTTACTCCACAAAAGTAGCAGCAGATAACGATGGATCATTTTTTGTAAAAGATTTAAAGTCAGCTGGTGTTGATTTTCATAATGTTGCTGCTGAGCAAGGTACAACAGGAAAGTGCCTTGTAATGGTTACTCCTGACGCTGAGAGAACAATGAACACTTACTTAGGTGCTAGTCTACAACTGACTTCCAAAGAAATTGATGAAAAATCTTTACGTAACTCGGAGTGGTTGTATACGGAAGGTTATTTGGTTTCTGACCAGGATAGGACAGATGTTGCAATCAAAGCAATGAATTTTGCAAAACAGAATAATGTCAAAACTTCAATGACTTTTTCTGATCCTTTAATTGTCAAATATTTTTCAGAAAATTTAAAAAGCGTTATGGGTGATGGCATTGATTTGTTGTTTTGTAATTCTAATGAGGCAAGAAGATTTACAGGCACCCATACGACTGAAGCAGCAGCGGAATCGCTTAAAAAATTTACTAAAACTTTTGTGATTACTCGTGGAGCTGGCGGTTCTCTTACCTATGACGGGAATAAGTTGAGACAAAATAAAGCAGTGGCTACTAACGCAATTGATACAAATGGTGCGGGTGATATTTTTTCAGGAGCATTTTTACATGCCATTAGCCGAGGAAAAGAATATGCTTGGGCTGCAAAATTTGCAAATGCTGCTTCGGCAATTGTTGTCAGTCAATTTGGTCCTCGTATTAAGGATATTGAATATATCAGTCTAAAGTCCAAGTTTAAACTGTAGTTTTTTGTGCCTCGCTCAAGCTCTCAACTAAACATCTGATTTTTTCAATGCGTGAAACGTCTTCCTTCATGGTTGCCTTAAAAACTATTGTATGTTTATGTTTTAATTGGAAAGTTTGTGGACTTTCTTGAATTAAATCGATGATTTTATTTGGTTCAATATTGTTCATATTGTTTAATGTCATTTCGGCTTTGTCATCAAATATATTTATTTTGTTTATGCCAATTTTTTCTGAAAAAATTCTCAGTGATGTAGAAGCAAAAAGATTATTTATAGAGTCAGGTAAAAGCCCAAATCGATCAATCATTTCTATTTTCAATTCATTTAGTTCATCATCATTTGTTGCGCTAGAAATGCGTTTATAAAAAATTAATCTTTCGTGAACATCGTCGAGATAAGTTTGAGGAATAATGCAAGAAATACCGGTATTAATTTCAATTTCTTTTATTGATACATCTTCTAAGTTAATCTTTTTATTATTTTTTATGGCATAAACCGTTCTCTTTAAGAGGTCATGGTATAGATTAAAACCAATCTCAGAAATTTTACCACTTTGATTTTCACCTAATAAATCACCAGCACCCCTTATCTCTAAGTCATGGTTAGCGAGCATAAATCCAGCTCCTAGTTCTTCTAGTGATGCAATAGCATCTAAACGCTTTTTGGCATCAGCAGTAATTGATTGACGTGATTTGATTATCATATATGCATAAGCTTTTTGATGGGACCGCCCTACACGACCACGCAGTTGGTGTAATTGTGCAAGACCAAAGTTTTGTGCGTCATTAATAATAATGGTGTTTGCGGTAGGAATATCAATTCCCGTTTCTATGATTGTAGTACAAACTAGTACTTGAAAACGTTGATGGTAAAAATCAGTCATAATCCTTTCAAGTTCTTTACTTGGCATTTGACCATGTACGACTCGTACATTAAGCTTGGGTATAAGTTCGGTAATTATTTCCGCCATATTATCAATCGTATCAATATCATTGTGAAGGACAAAAATTTGACCACCTCGGTGCAATTCACGTGAGCATGCTTCTTGGACTGTTTCATCATCCCATTCGTCAACAAAGGTTTGAATAGCGCTTCTTTTAGCGGGTGGTGTCGCAATAATTGACAACTCTCTTAAGGAGCCAAGTGCCATGTTGAGCGTCCGAGGAATCGGAGTTGCAGTCATTGTTAGTATGTCACTTTGACCTCGAAGTTTTTTAAGTGTTTCTTTTTGCTTGACTCCAAAACGATGTTCTTCATCAATGATAATCAAACCAAGGCTTTTATATTGAATTGAACCTTGAATAAGTTTATGTGTACCAATAACAATATCAATCTGGCCTTTTTTAAGTAATTCTTTCGTTTGTTTTTGCTCTTTTTGACTTTGAAAGCGTGATAGTGGTTTAATTACGATAGGGTATTTAATAAATCTATCAACAAATGTCTGGTAATGTTGGCTTGAAAGTAAAGTTGTCGGCACTAATACAGCAACTTGCTTTCCTGCCTCCACTGCTAGAAAAGCTGCCCGCATTGCGATTTCAGTTTTGCCAAAACCGACATCACCGCATACTAGTCTATCCATTGGCTTTTCTGATTGCATATCATAGAGGACAGATTCCATAGTTTTAATTTGATCTGGAGTTTCTTCAAAGGTAAAACTCGCAACAAAAGAGCTATAAGCGTCAGTTGGCTTAGGATAAGCAAAGCCTTTTTGAGATTCTCTTTTTGCATATATTTCTAGTAACTCTGCTGCAACATCATAAAGAGCTTCTGTAGCCCTTTTCTTCGCTTTGGACCATTGCTGACTTCCGAGTTTGTGAAGTGGGGCATTTTCAATGCTTGCGCCTGAATATCTTGAAATTAGGTTAAGTGAGGTTATTGGAACCATTAATTTGGCATTATTAGCGTACTTTAAAGATAAAAAGTCTTGTTGATTGTCATCGAAGCTACGCGTTTCAAGCCCAAGGTAACGACCAACTCCATAAAACTCATGAACAATTGGGTCTCCCAATTGAATTTCAATCAAATTTTTAATTGCTTCATCGAAATCTTTATGTTTGGCTCTTCTGCGCCTTTTTTGTTTAACTACATCTGTACCAAACAAGTTATTTTCAGTAATAATTGCAAAGCCATTACAAACCATTCCTTCACTAAGGCTTGCATTGGTTATGCAGAGTTCTTCATCTTGATTTATAAAATCTATCCAACCACTGCTATTTGTGGCCTTTAATTTGTTGCTATGAAGAAGGTCAGATAGTACACTCTGCCTTCCTTGTGAGTCACAAACAACAAGTATTCTGCCTTTAAAGTTGCAAATAAAATTAATTAGCTTGTCCAATGGGTTTTTTGTCTGTGATTCAATCTTTATTGGCGGAAGAATATTTACTGAAAAATTTAATGCCTTTCTTTGATTTGATTTTGATGGTTGAATAATCAGCTTTTGCTTCGAATTCAATTCATTAAACAAATCATCGCTACTCATAAATACTTTATTGATTGGAAGGGGAGGTCTATCTAAAGAATGTTGGGCATGCTCAAAACGATCTATAATTTCTTTATTTTGTTCTATCGCCACTGAGTTAATGCCTTTTTGAAAGGCGATTACTGTGTTTATTGGTAAATAATCTAAGAGTGTGTCTGTCTTATTAAAAAACAATGGCAAATAGAACTCTATACCGTTTGGTAGCCTGCCTTCACTGACTTCATCATAGATGAATCCTTTGGTGTTATCAAATACTTGTTTATAATTCGATTTAAAAAGAGAAATACTTTTCTCATCTGCAGAGAATTCTCTAGCTGGTAATAGATAGATTTTATTGATTGTATCAATAGACATTTGGGTCGAAGGATTAAATGTGCGAATTGAATCAACTTCATTATCAAATAGATCAATCCTAAATGGTGTTTTTGAGCCCATTGGATAAATATCAATTAGTGCTCCTCTAATACAGAATTCACCCTGCTCCATAACTTTGGAGGATCTTCGGTAGCCTGTCTTTAGGAGTTTATTGATAAAAGATTCTAATACTAGGGGGCTACCAACTTCTATATTAAAACTGTATCTTGATATGTAGTTTTTAGGGCAAAGCCTCTGTGTTAGAGATTCAAGGGAAGTTATAACAATGCCTTGTTCAAGCTTTTCGAGCTGTGACAGGGTTTTCAGTCTTTCTGAAATAATATCAGGATGAGGAGAGAAATGGTCAAAAGCGAGTATTTCCCAGTTTGGAAAGCTTAAGATTTTTAAAGGAGACTTATAAAAATCAAGAGCTTTATGAATTTCTATAGAGTGACTAATATCATTAGCAATATAGAGTACAACTTTCTTTTGAGTTTTAGAAAATTCAATCAGTGAAAGTGCTTCTGAACTACCATATAAGGAGCCCCAATATTCGGTTAATCCATTGCTAAAAGGCTGATGTTCTTCAGGATAGATGATGTTCATAAGATATGAACATTTTCCTTTTCAAGCATTTCGATGAGTTTTATTGTTGGAAGACCGATAAGACTGTTTGGGTCATCACCTTTCATTGAGCTCAATAATGTAACTCCAAGCCCCTCAGATTTGAAGCTTCCAGCACAATTTAGGACGTCCTCTTTTTCTAGGTAAGATTGGATTTGTTGATCGGTAAGCTTCTTAAAATACACTTGAAATAATTCAACATTGTTTTGGAGGTAACTGGTTTTAGTATTCAGAAGAGCTATGCTTGTCAGAAAAGTTATTTTTTTGTCAGAACTATCTTTTAATTGTCTAAATGCATTTTCATGCGTGAGAGGTTTGTTTAGTATTTCATCTGTTTCATCCATGCCCGAACCGAAAGTTGCCACTTGGTCAGAAGCAATGATTAATCCAGAGTGTTTTTCAGCAACTTTTTTTGCCTTTGTTTCAGCTAATCTCAATACTAAGTTATACGGTGTTTCACGGTTATTTCGAGCTTCATCAATATCAGGTGAAGATGAGATAAAGTCAACTCCAAGTTTCTCTAATACAGCTTTTCTAAATGGTGAAGATGATGCAAGAATGAGTGTCACTTGTAGACGAATAATTGTAAAATATTAACAATATTTTACTTTATTCAGACCCGAGTTTATGCGCTTATCTATTGTCGTTGCGATGGACAAAAATCGCTTGATTGGCAAAGATAACTCTCTGCCATGGCGCCTCCCGGCAGATTTAGCTTATTTTAAAAAGCTTACTACAGGCAATACCATTCTGATGGGTAGAAAAACATTTGATTCAATTGGTAGACCTTTGCCGAATCGGCGCAATATTGTTATTACTAGAACAAAAAATATCGAAATATCTGGATGCGAGGTTGTAAATAGCATCAATGATGCAATAGAATTAACTCACCATGAGGCTGAAGTAATGGTGATTGGGGGGGCAAATTTATATGAGCAAATTATGCCCTATGTTGATCGTCTTTACATTACTCGAATTGAAGCCGAATTTGAGGGAGATGCATATTTTCCAAGCTTTGATGAAACTGAGTGGTTACATGTTAGTGTAGATTCAAGACAACCCGATATAAATAATCCACATATTTACCACTTTATTACTTTAGAAAGGAAACAATGAATAGATGAGAGTATAGAAAAAATTAATGATTTTTCTATTTAAATTGCCTGTTGCAATATCTTATTTTGACCTTCCAGTACAGCTTTGAATGCTTTTGGCATGACTTTAACAAAGTTTGCTAATTCTTGATTCCAGTTATCTATAATTTTCTTTGCAATAGGTGAGCCAGTCAGTTCAGCATGATTTGTTAATAGTTTAAATAATTCTTTTTGAGAAATATCATCCATTGGGTCAAAATCAATCATCGATTTATTGGATCTACTACGAAGGGTCAAGTTGGGGTCATATACGTACGCTATACCTCCACTCATACCAGCTCCAAAATTGCGTCCAACTTCACCAAGTATTACTGCTCGACCACCGGTCATATATTCACATCCATGATCACCAACACCTTCAACTACCGCAATAGCGCCTGAGTTACGAACACAAAAGCGTTCGGCGACACAACCTGATAGGTAGATCTCACCGCCAGTTGCACCGTATGCACAAACATTTCCTGCAATAATTTCATTTTGAGGATCAAAAGTAGAATTCTTTGGAGGATATATAATTATGCGTCCACCTGAAAGACCTTTCCCAACATAGTCGTTAGCATCTCCTTCAATCTCAATAGTAATGCCTTTAGCAAGAAACGCGCCAAGAGATTGACCGGCTGAACCTGTGAAATTGATATGAATACTATTATCAGGTAATTTATTTCCCCCAATTGTTTTTACTATAAATGATGAAAGCATAGCGCCAACTGTTCGATCAATATTTGAAATTGGTGAATCAATTGTTAATTTACCACCCAGCTCGATTACGTTTCGGGCTTGATTAATGAATTCATGATCAAGTTGTTGGTCAAGCTGATGGTCTTGAGAGATGCTTTGGTAGATAACTGTGTCAGGATTTGGTTTTTGTGCAATAGTTAGAAGAGCACTTAAGTCAATAGAATCTTTTTTCCAGTGTTTAATTGCTTTATCCATCTCTAACATATCGACTCTACCAATCATCTCATTTATTGATTTAAAGCCAAGTTGAGACATAATTAAACGTAAATCTTCCGCCACCATAAACAGATAGTTCACTACATGTTCGGGTTTGCCTGTAAATTTTTTACGAAGTTCGGAATCTTGCGTTGCGATACCTACAGGGCATGTATTAAGATGACATTTACGCATCATAATACAGCCAAGTGTAATAAGTGGAGCGGTTGAGAATCCAAATTCTTCAGCGCCCAGTAAGATAGCAATAGCAACATCTCGACCAGTCTTTAATTGTCCGTCAGTTTGAATTACGACGCGTGAACGCAGATCATTCATTACCAGTGTTTGATGAGTTTCTGCAACACCTAATTCCCAAGGTAGACCAGCATGTTTAATTGATGTTAGTGGCGAAGCGCCAGTTCCTCCATCATGACCAGCAATTACAATATGGTCTGATTTCGCTTTTGTGACTCCTGCAGCAATTGTGCCAACACCAACCTCAGAAACTAACTTAACGCTGATTCTTGCCTCAGGGTTTGAACGTTTAAGGTCAAAAATTAATTGGGATAAGTCTTCAATTGAGTAGATATCATGATGTGGTGGAGGGCTAATCAAACCAACACCAGCAGTAGAGTGGCGAGTTTTTGCAATGCCCTCATCAACTTTTGACCCTGGCAATTCACCACCTTCACCTGGCTTTGCTCCTTGCGAAATTTTAATTTGAAGTTCATCAGCGTTATTTAGGTAATCAATCGTGACGCCAAAACGTCCTGAAGCTACCTGTTTTATAGCTGACCGTCTTGAGTCTCCATTACTATCTAGTGTCCAACGTTCAGAATCTTCACCACCTTCACCAGTGTTTGATTTGCCACCTATACGATTCATAGCAATTGCAAGTGATTCATGAGATTCAGCAGAAATTGATCCAAAACTCATTGCACCAGTGGCAAAACGTTTCACAATTTCTTTGACATCTTCAACTTCTTCAAGTGGGATTTTATTTCCCTTTTTAAAAGACATGAGTCCTCGTAAGGTGCAGTTTCTAGTGCCTTCTTCATTAGATTTATTAGCGAATTTCCAATAAGCATCGCGGTCATTATTTATAGCGGCTTGCTGAAGGCTTGAGATTGTTTGAGGTTCCCACATGTGTCTTTCACCACCGCTTCTCCAGTGATATTGACCGAAATTCTCTAGCACATTATTTTGGTAAGCTTCATGGTGTCGCACTTCAATTTCTTTTTGTAGTACTTCAAAATCTACACCACTTATTCTACTTGCGGTTTCAAAGAAACATTTCTCCATAACTTCAGGCGCAAGGCCAACAGCTTCGAAAATTTGTGCACCTTTATATGATGCTAGAGTAGAAATACCCATCTTTGCCATTACCTTTAACATGCCTTTGGCAACTCCTTTACGATAGGCTGCTATAACAGCTTCATCATCCTCAAAGTCAATTAGCTTGTCTCGTCTAGCCTGCCAAAGTGATTCAAATGCAAGATAGGGATTAATCGCATCTACCCCATAACCTGTCAATAAACAAAAATGATGCACTTCTCTTGCTTCACCTGTTTCAAGAATAATCCCAATTTGAGTTCTTTCATGCCTCTTAATTAAATACCTATGTAGTGCAGAAGATGCTAAAAGGGCGCTAATAGCAATACGCTTTTCATTTACATTTCTATCTGAAAGTAACACTAAACTATGGCCATTTTTGATTGCCTTTGAACCTTGGAGACAAATATCATCAAGCATTTCACTGAGAGTTTTAGATGAATTTATATCGTATGTAATATCTATTGTTTTGGTTGACCATCCACGGTGATTACAATTTTTTAAAGCAGCAACTTCTTCATTTGTAAGAATAGGATGCTCTATGACTAAGCGATTTGCATTCTGAGCTTTATTTCTAAGCAAGTTACCTTCAGGCCCAATTGAGCATTTCAGTGACATAACAACTTCTTCACGAATTGAGTCAATTGCAGGATTTGTTACTTGGGCAAATAACTGCTTAAAGTAGTCATAAATTATGCGAGATTGATTTGAAAGGCAAGCTAATGCAGAGTCGTTGCCCATTGAACCAACTGGGTCTCTAAGCTCTTTCACTAAAGGTATAAGCATGAATTTAAGTGTTTCAATGCTGTAGCCAAATGATTTGAGTCTTGGCAAGAGAGTATCAGGATAAAACCCATGAACCTCTTCTTTGGATTTTAGATCTGATAAATATATTTGTTGCTCATTAAGCCAATCTTTGTATGGATTTCTAGAAGAAAAATCTGACTTAATTGCTTCATCATCAATCATTCCTCCCTTGTCGAAATCGACTAAAAACATTTTTCCTGGTCTTAATCTGCCTTTAGATTTAACTTTCTCTATCTCGACATCAACAACTCCTACCTCTGAAGCCATAATGACACGGTCGTCATGCGTTATATAGTAACGAGATGGTCTCAGTCCATTTCTATCAAGCACGGCGCCAATATAACGGCCATCAGTAAATGCAATTGAAGCCGGACCATCCCAGGGCTCCATTACATTCGAGAAAAATTCGTAGAATGCTTTTTTCTCATCACTCATTTCATTATCATTTTGCCAAGCTTCAGGGATCATCATGAGAATAGCTTCTTGTAGTGACCTTCCATTCATGAGTAAAAATTCGAGAACATTGTCGAAGCTCCCAGAGTCAGATACCTCAGTCTCGATGACAGGCAGGGCCTTTTCAAGTTTTTCACCTAGGTATTCACTTTCTAAGACTCCCTCGCGTGCCCTCATCCAGTTATAGTTTCCCTGGAGAGTATTTATTTCGCCATTATGAGACATAAAACGACAAGGTTGCGCACGATCCCAAGAAGGAAAAGTGTTCGTTGAAAAGCGAGAATGGACCATAGCCAGATAAGACTCAAAGCTAGGGTCGTTTAAGTCAGGGTAAAAGTCTAAAATTTGAGAACCCATCAACATCCCTTTATAGATGATAATTCTTGTAGACAGACTGCAGACATAAAAAGTAAGTCCCTCAGAAAGTGACTCATCTGTACGAATAATTTTTGAAACAGATTTCCTTATAATAAAGAGTATGCGCTCAAAAGCATCCACATCAAGTTTTGTTTCAGCGCCAACAATAATTTGTTTAATAACTGGTTGGGAGTTTCTCGCAGTTTTTCCAACATCAGCTTTATCTGTTTCGACTGGAACATCTCGCCAACCAATAAACTTTTGCCCCTCTTCAGCAATAGCCTCTTCAAATGTTCTCATACAGTGCTTTCTCTGGATGGAATCCTGTGGCAAGAAAACATTGCCAACTCCATAACCTCCCGCTTCAACTTCAACATCAAAAAGAGAATTTATCTTTTTATAAAAGAATTGATGTGGGATATCTGTTAATATACCTGCGCCATCTCCAGTATTTTCTTCGCAACCACAAGCACCACGATGATCCATGCGTTTAAGCATTTCTAATGCATCCTTAGTGATTTGGTGTGATGAGTGTTTTTTAAAATGTGCAATAAAACCAACCCCACAGTTCTCCTTTTCATTCTTTGGATCATAAAGACCATATGGTTTAGGCAAATATAATTGCTTTTTCTTCATAGATAGGATTATTGACAACATTAAAATCAACCGACAATTATAACGTAAATCAAACTTTATTTCATTAACAAATAATCCCAAACTTGTTGTCGTAACAGGTCTATTCGGGTAGAATGTTTAGATTTTTTTCATATCATGTTAGCAATAATTTCACCGTCAAAAACCCAAGACTTCTCGGAATGTGGCATTAAAACTTTTTCTGAAACTAGACAATTAGCTCAAACGCAGGAACTAGTGGACTTATTAAAAAACAAAACACAGAGCCAAATTTCAAAGCTCATGTCACTAAGTGACAAGTTATCAAAGTTAAACTTTGATCGATTTAAATCATTTAATACCCCATTTACATTGGATAATGCCAAGCAGGCTTTACTGGCCTTTAAGGGAGATGTATACAATGGGATAGATGCTTCATCTTTATCAGTTGACGATCTTAAATTTGCACAAAACAATGTACGCATGCTGTCGGGTTTATATGGCGTTCTTAGGCCATTAGATCTGATTCAGCCTTATAGACTAGAAATGGGAACAAGACTCAGTAATCAAAATGGCAGTAATCTGTATGATTTTTGGGGGAGCAAAATTAGTGAAGTGTTAAATGAGGACGAGCAGGATTTAATTATTAATCTTGCTTCCAATGAATACTATAAGTCGATTGATAAAAAAGTACTCAAAGCTAATACGCTTGATATTGTTTTTAAGGAAAAGAAAAATGGATCATACAAAGTAATTGGCATTTACGCAAAGCGCGCCAGAGGTTTAATGGTCAACTACATCGTAAGAAACCGTATAACCGATCCAATTGCACTCAAAGATTTATCAGATGAGGGTTACAGGTTTGATGAAACTTTATCTAGTGATTTTGTTTGGGTTTATACACGAGATTAGAGTTAAATAAATGATTACGGTGTATGAATCAAATTATTGTCCATTTTGCACCAGGGCAAAAGATTATTTAGATTTGCTTGGTATAGAGTATAAATCAGTAAATATTCAACAAGATGCTGATGCTAGAGATTTTTTTATTCAGGGAGGCTATCGAACCGTGCCCCAGATATTTTTCAATGATAAGCTATTATGCGAAGGCGGCTCAGACGGCCTTGTTAGGATGACAAAAGAGGAAATTAAGAACAAAATGTTGGAATTGTCGAAATCCTAATTCAGATCCTGCTAATTCCTGCTACCCCCTGTGCATTAATCTGAAGCGCTTTATAGAGCGAGTCCTTAGTCATCCCTCCAAGCAAATAGACCGGCAAGTTACTTTTGTTGACAAAATGTGCCGCCATTTCCCAACCAAGGGTTTTTGCATTGGGGTGACTCGGAGTTTTCATTATTGGTGCTAAATTTATATAGTCAGCTAATATTTTTTCAGCTTGATTTATCTCTTTTATGCTGTGTACAGAAGCACCTAGCAGTTTATTCTGACTGCATGGCCTGTAGTTAATGCTCATAAGCTCATTGCTCGTCAAATGCCAACCATCACATGACTCCATATAGGTTTTGTTTGGAACATTAAGGATGAACTTTGAATCATATGATTGACAGAGCTGATATATTATTTCAATATGGTATGAAGCAATGGCTTTTTTACTCCTCAATTGTATAATTTTTGTGCCAGTTTTTAAATGGCATTCGCATTTTTCCAGCAATAAATCTGTGTCACTTTCATCAGGGGTAATCCAGTAATATTGAGGCAGGCAGATTCTATTTAAAATAATTCTCATTGTTGGTAATAATTTATACTGATTTAAATCATCTAGATTGCACCATTGGGTATTTTGCCCTTCTGCACCAAGCGCCCTGCCAGTATATTTTTCCACTGTATATATCGATAAATTTATTGTTTTATTTTCATAATCATGAGACATTTTGTGAAATAGTCTGGCATCAACAACCTCGATACCAAGCTCCTCATTTAATTCTCTTGTGAGACAATCTTTTTCACTTTCTCCATCTTTAATTTTTCCACCCGGAAGTTCCCAATAACCAGCCATAAATTTACCTTGTTGTCTTTTAGACACAAGTATTTGACTACTATTTTTAGCATAGAGGACACCAACAACTACCTGTATAGATTTATGAATTGACATATATATTATTTAATGATAACAAAAACATCTTATTTCTATTGACATTAACTTTAGATGTGAGAGGTAAAATACACATTTTACTTTTATAGTTTATAGATTGGACCTTCTCGACAAAATTCAATATTTAAATCCAGTTAAGGAATCACTTAGTCATAATCTTATCGGGATTGAAAAAGAGTCTTTACGTGTAAATAAGCAAGGAGGCATATCTCAGGAACCGCATCCACAAGCTTATGGCTCCCCGCTGACTAATCCATCTATTACAACAGACTTTAGTGAGGCATTAATTGAGTTAGTCACAAAGCCTCAAAAGGGATCAGAAAAAGTTTTGAGTGAACTGGAGAAAATTCAACATTTTGTGAATTATTATTTACCAACTAATGAACGATTTTGGCCTGCAAGTATGCCATGTATACTTCGTGGGCATACTAATATTCCTATAGCTCAATATGGGTCTTCAAACCTAGGCAGAATGAAGCATGTTTATCGCCACGGTCTTGCTTATCGTTATGGCAGTGTTATGCAAGCGATTGCCGGTATTCATTTTAACTATTCATTTTCAGATGATTTTTGGCAAGCTTACTATGCCATCATGTCACCTAATGTTTCGTTAAGATATTTTATTGATAATCAATATATGGGGTTAACGAGAAATTTTTTAAGATATGGTTGGCTGATTCCTTATTTATTTGGCTCTTCCGCAGCAGTATGTAAGTCATTTATGAAGGATTACCATGAGCATAATTTAGAAGAGTTTGATGATAATACACTTTACTTGCCCTATGCAACATCCCTAAGGATGGGCGATATTGGTTATCAGAATCATCAAGAGGTTGAAAAAGGAGTTAAAGCAAATTATGACAGTCTAAATCACTACATTGATAGTTTAAGAACGGCAATGAGAACTAACTGTGAGGATTTTGAGCTTATAGGTGTATTAAAAGATGGAGAATATCAACAACTCAATACAAACATACTACAAATTGCCAACGAGTACTATTCGTCGGTTCGTCCCAAGCCATTGTTGCATGGAATAGATAGGCCGATGCGAGCGTTAAAAAATAATGGCATTGGCTATATCGAAATCAGATCACTGGATGTAAATCCTATAACACCACTTGGTATAGATGAATCTCAGATAAATTTTTTAGAAGTATTTTTGTTGTTTTGTTTGCTGCATGAATCAAAAGTTATTACTTCATCAGAGCAAATTGATATTAATAATAACGATAAGCTAGTTGCACACAATGGACGAAAGCCTGGATTAAAGTTGAGTTCAAAAGGAAATAAGATACTTCTAAAGGATTGGGGACAAGAGATTTTTCAAAAGATAAAGGAGTGTGCAAAACTGCTAAGTAACAAACACCAACTTTCGGTTGTTAAAATGTCTTCTCGCATTAACAATCCGGAATTAACTACGTCTGCAGTAATGCTTGAAAAAATGCAGCAAGAAGAGAAAGGTTATTTTGAATATGTTGATCAGTTTAGTCATCAATATAGAGATTTATATCAAAGCAAGACAGTTCACAAGGATTTCTTTTCCGAACTAGATGAAATTGTGGCAACTTCTCATCAAAAGCAGCTAGAAATTGAGGAGAAAGATGTTTTGAGTTTTGATGATTTCTTAACACATTACTTTGCTTACAATGAAGAAGACTGAAACTATTTGTGCATTAGCCACAGCAATTGGACAGAGCGGTATAGGTATAGTTCGTATCTCTGGACCATTGTCACAATCCATAGCCAAACATATACTTAATGTTAGTCTTAAACCTAGATCAGCATATTATGGTGATTTTTTTGATCAAAATGGCAATATCGTTGATAAAGGTGTAGCAATTTTTTTTCCTACTCCAAATTCTTATACTGGTGAAGATATTCTAGAACTACAAGGCCACGGAGGAATCAATGTTTTGCGATGTTTATTAGAAGCAGCAAATCATTTTGGCGCTCGATTTGCTGAACCAGGTGAATTTTCAAAACGTGCATTTCTTAATGGTAAGATGGACTTAGTACAAGCTGAAGCTGTTCAAGACTTAATTCAAGCGAGTTCCGAACAGTCTGCTCGATGTGCTGTAAGATCTCTTTCTGGCGAATTCTCTGAAAAAATAAACAGTATTCTTAGTTCCATAACTGAGTTAAGAGTATTTGTTGAGGCAACTATTGACTTTTCAGATGAAGATATTGAGCTCCTTGAGTCTCATGAGGTCTATGTAAAAATCAAATCTTTAGAGCAAGATTTGCATGATATCTTAGATGGCGCAAATCAGGGTTCTATTATTAGAGAAGGGCTTTACGTTGCAATTGCAGGTAAACCGAATGCAGGTAAGTCAAGTTTACTGAATGCGCTTACAAAAAGATCAAGTGCGATTGTTACGGATATTGCAGGCACGACAAGAGATGTTCTTAAAGAGACTGTTCAAATTGACGGCCTGCCTATACATATTATTGATACGGCTGGACTTCACGACAGTGACGATATCATTGAAAAGGAGGGAATTAGGAGAGCGCATAATGAAATAGATAACGCCGATGTTGTATTACTGGTATATGAGGCACAAGATCAATCTGCCGACCATTCAATATTACCCAATTCAATGAACGATAAGCCTATAGTTGCCATAAGAAATAAAATAGATTTAAATGCCGAAGAAGCCTTAATTACTCAACAAGATAAAAACTTTTCCATCAGCCTTTCAGCTAAAACTGGCAATGGTGTTAATCTCCTTGAAGATGTATTAATAAAAATTGCAGGTTATAATCCTGTTGGCGAAGAAATCTTTTTGGCTCGGAAAAGACATCTATTGGCAATAGATACAACACTCAAGTATATAACTAATGCTGCGTTTCAATTCCACTCTGGAGCGATTGAACTTGTGGCTGAAGATTTGCGTCAGGCAGGTATGTCATTAGGATCAATTACAGGTGAGTTTTCTTCAGATGATTTACTGGGTCAAATATTCTCTTCATTTTGTATTGGAAAATAATAATTTTGCAAACAATTAAAACATCTAATTGAGCCGATTTGCCCATCAATAAAATTAGGTTTATAATGCTCTTTCTGTGTACAATTTTTATGGGTAAGTTCTAGTCATAAATAAGTATGCTAATATTTTTTTGTAAATAATCAAAATATTACTTGACGCACTAGATTTGGCCGGTATAATTTCTCGCTTTCACCGCAATAAAAGATCTATTTTAGGGCGGTAGTTCTTTAACAATTTATCAAGCAACTTGTGTGGGCACTCGTACAAGAAATTGTGCAGTGCACATAAAAAACAAAAGCAGATAAGCTTTTAAAAAAATTGAACTAATGGTTACTAAATGCCATGTGT
>CAZSHL010000010.1:0-20280 GCA_964606585.1 uncultured Piscirickettsiaceae bacterium | reverse complement strand
GTTCGTTCTGGAGTCTTAACTTCCGTTCATGCATTTACAACAGATCCTGCTAGGGGCTTATTTATTCTACTTTTTTTGTTTATAGTGATTGGCAGTTCTCTGGGTCTATATGCTTGGCGTTATAATTTAGTCCAACAAAGTAGCAAGTTCGATTTATTTTCTCGAGAAACAGGTCTTTTAATTAATAATATTCTATTAGTAACAGCCACGCTAAGTGTCCTCTTGGGCACGCTTTATCCATTGATTCTCGATACTCTTAACCTAGGAAAAATTTCTGTTGGTACGCCTTATTTTAACGCTGTATTTATTCCTATAATGATTCTGGCAGTTTTTGTATTGGCTCTTGTTCCATTTATGCGCTGGAAAAAAGATAGAGTTGGTCGAATTATTTCATTATTGAGATTTGAATGGATTGGGGTTCTAGCTTTGTTGTTTGTTGTAAGAATGACTATTGTTGATAACTATTATGTTTTATTGGCTATTGGGCTATTCTCTTGGATTATCATGCATGCTTCCTCTTTACTTTTAAAAAGATTACGCAATAAGAAAAGAATTTCTTTTTCTTTGTTAGGCATGCTTATTGCTCATACAGGTATTGGTGTTTTTATTCTTGGAGCAACTATCTCAAGTCAGCTTGGTGTTGAAAAAGATTTAAAAATGAACTTAGGTGATTCTCAGCATATCGCTGGATATAATTTTGTTTTTAACGGAGTGAATCCTCACGAAAAAGACAATTATCGCGGATTCAAGGGCGATTTGACCGTCTTTAAAGATAATAAGGAGGTTGTAAGATTATTTCCAGAGAAACGATTTTATCAAACTGGTATGCCGATGACTGAGGCTGCAATTGATCCTTCCTTATCCAGAGACTTGTATGTGGCCTTAGGAGAGTCATTAGGTGATGAATCTTGGAGCGTTCGAATTTATTATAAGCCAATGGTTAGGTGGGTTTGGATGGGGGGTATCTTGATTGCATTAGGCGCCCTTTTGTCAGTAGTTGACAGGCGCTACAAACGCAAGGAAAATTCTTAATGGTTGCTTGGCAGTTTATATTGATGATTTTGTTGTCAGGCTCTTTGTTAGTTTTTTTCTTGTATCGACCTATCAAGTTAACAGTTCATGATGATACGAATATTGCTATCAGACCGTTGCCTTGGGCGGTCGTCATTGTCATATTTATAGCGATTTCTTCCTTGTTATTTTATGATCACTTAAAGCCTAGATTACTTGAGAAAAGTAATATCAATAAAGAATCTACCAGTCTACAAGATAGTGTAGATTCTTTAGAGTCATATTTAATGAACCACCCTAATGATTATAGGTCTTGGGGTATGTTGGCTCTAGCTCAATTTAAACTCGGTGAGTTTTCAAGCTCTATTGAATCTTTTGAAAAGGCTCTCGTAATTAATCCAGAAGATGTTGAATTACTTTTGCAATATACTGGAGTGCTAGTAGCTATTCAAGATGGAAGTTTAGAAGGTAAACCTAGAATAATGATTCAAAAAGCTCTCAAACATGACCCACAATCTATTGATGCTTTGTATCTGTCTGGTATTGATGCTGCTAATCAAGGTGATATAATAGCGGCTGAAAAATTTTGGCTAAAGGCGCTATATTTAATACCTGAAAATAGTACTGATAGGAAGATTGTAGAATCAGCTATTGAATCGATTTCCGAGAAATAAATAATGAACAAAACAGTTGAGTTAACAAAACAATTAATCAGCAAAAAATCTGTTACACCTGATGATATGGGTTGCCAAAAATTATTGATAAAACGACTAGAAAAGATAGGCTTTAGTGTTGATTCGCTTCGATTTGGTGAAGTCGATAATTTTTGGGCAGTTAAAGGAAATACTGGACCCGTTTTTGCCTTTGCTGGACACACGGATGTAGTTCCTGCAGGCAACGAAGATTTATGGCAAGAAGATCCATTCAGTCCAACTGTCATCGATGGAAAACTTTACGGAAGAGGGGCAGCTGATATGAAGGGTGGTTTAGCTGCAATGGTGGTAGCCACTGAGAATTTTATTGAACATAACCCAAATTATAAGGGGACGATTGCTTTTCTGATAACTTCTGATGAGGAAGGCTTGGCTGAAGATGGTACACTAAAAGTAGTAGAGTATCTTCAAGAAAGAAAACAAGTAATCGATTATTGTTTGATTGGTGAGCCTTCATCAAGCAATGTTTTAGGTGATGTAATCAGAAATGGTAGAAGGGGTTCGTTGAATGGTTCTCTAATAGTCAAAGGTAAACAAGGTCATATCGCTTACCCTCAATTTGCGGATAACCCTATACATCTTGCTATGCCAGCGTTAAAGCAATTATGTGATGAAAAGTGGGATAATGGAAATGAATACTTTCCAGCAACTTCGTTTCAGATTTCCAATATACATTCTGGAGATAAAGTTACCAATGTTATTCCTAGCAAGATAGAGGTCTTGTTTAACTTCAGATATTCAACTGAAACAACGCAAGAATTGCTCCAAAAACGGGTTGTTGAGATTTTAGATAGTCATGGTTTTGACTATTCAATAGATTGGCACCTTTCTGGTAAGCCTTTTTTAACTCCAAAAGGAAAGCTTGTGGATAGTTGCATAAAGGCAATCACTAAAGTGAAATCAATCGAGACAGAATTATCTACATCGGGCGGCACCTCTGATGGACGTTTTATCTCTCAGATGGGCTGCGAGGTAGTTGAAATGGGTCCTATCAATGAGACAATTCATCAAATAAACGAGTTTGTTTCAATTAATGATCTAGAAGACTTGAGGGAAATTTATCAACAGGTGTTAGAAAACATTCTTTCTGGTAATTAGATCAATAAATGCGCTTTGACATCATAACATTGTTTCCTGAAATGTTTTCAGCCATAAAGGATGAAGGTGTCATTGCTAGAGCGACCAAAAAATCCCTTATTTCAATTAATTCCTGGCAGTTGCGTGAATTTAGTCAAAATAAATATAAAAATGTTGACGATAAACCTTATGGTGGTGGTGCTGGTATGGTTCTACAAGTAAAACCAATCAGAGATTGTATTGCAAATATAAAAAAAACATCACCTAAATCCAAGGTTATATATTTATCACCTCAAGGTCGTCGACTTAATCAAGGCTTAGTGGAAGAGCTAGCTAAATTAGAATCTATAGTATTGCTTTGTGGTCGTTATGAGGGGGTAGATGAAAGGGTAATTGAAAATGATGTTGATCTTGAAATTTCAATAGGAGATTATGTAATTAGCGGGGGTGAATTGGCTGCTATGGTTTTAATAGATGCAATAAGTAGGAATTTGCCTGGCGTACTAGGTAATGAAAGTTCATTAAGCGATTCTTTTAAAGATGATCTGCTTGACTATCCTCAATATACTAGACCTGAAGTTATTGATGGTCAGGCTGTACCAGAAGTTTTGTTGAGTGGTCATCAGGCACAGATAGTTGAATGGCGTTTAAAAAAATCTCAAGAGAGAACAAGGCAAAAAAGACCTGATTTAGATAAAAAATAAATTTCTATTTTGTGTCGACCTTAAATTGTTATTAAAGGGTCAATCGTATATAATTTCTGCAATCTTTTTAATTAATCATAGCATGAATAATAATCACCCATTTATTGGTTCTAGCGTGGCTTTAATAACACCCATGTTTGATGATGGATCGATAGATTATATGGCGCTTGATAATCTGATTGATTTTCATATTGAAGCCGGAACAAGTGCTATAGTTTCTGTCGGTACTACGGGTGAGTCGGCAACTATTGGTATTCCTGAACATCTTAATGTTATTCGCCATACTGTGGAATATGCCGCAAAAAGAATTCCAGTCATTGCTGGTACTGGTGCAAACTCAACTTCAGAAGCTTTGGAATTAACAAACGAAGCAAAAAAGATTGGAGCAGATGCATGTCTGCTCGTAACACCATATTACAACAAGCCAACGCAAGAGGGACTGTATCAACATCATAAAGTCATAGCTGAAAGTGTTGATATTGACCAAATTTTATACAACGTACCCGGAAGAACTGCTGTTGATATGTCGGTCGAAACTACTTTAAGGCTTGCTGAGATTGAAAATATTATTGGCATAAAGGATGCAACTGGTGACATGTCGGTAGTAAAGGAACTCTCAAGGAGATGCCCTAAAGAGTTTTTACTTCTAACTGGCGATGACGCAACTGCAGTTGATTTTCTTCTATGTGGTGGCCATGGTGGAATTTCGGTGACTGCAAATATTGCGCCAGCAGAGTTGCAAAAAGTATATTTAACTGCTATTTCTGGACAAAAGGAATTAGCATTAAAACTAAATAGTAACCTTGAGAAATTACACAAGAATTTGTTTATTGAGTCAAATCCTATTCCTGTTAAATGGGCACTTTACATGATGGGTAAATGTCAAAAAGGTATAAGGCTTCCTTTGTTAATACTTTCAGAAGAATCACAGAAAACTTTATTACATGATTTAGAAGAATTAGGAGTTTTATGAAATATATTAGTAAATTAGGTATTGTATTTTTAATAATAATGTTATCTAGCTGCTCAATTCTGCCAGAGCCTGTAAAAAAAATTGGTCTTGGTGACCGTGTATTAAATTACCAAGGTGAAGAGTCTGTAAGCTCTTTAGTTATACCTCCTGACCTTACTAAGCCAAATTTCGAAAGTGAATATAGTGATCTGTATGAAACTGAGAACAGTACTTTTAAAGGAATCAAAGCTGAAAATGTAGAAGTCAAACGTGATAATTTTCGTCGATGGCTGGTTGTAGATAAAACTCCTAGTGAAGTTTGGCCATGGATAAGAGCGTTTTTAAGATCATTTAGTTTTAAGATTGAGAAAGAAGATCAAAAAATAGGAATCATGGAAACAGACTATCTAGAAATTGATACAGATGTTCCAGATAAATCACTTGGCACCATACGAGCAATGCTGGCGAAGGCTTTAAAGACAAAATATGGTCTTCCGATAGCTGATAAATATCGAATCCGAATTGAGGAGACTGCAGACAATAAAACTGAGATTTATATGACGCTTAGTTCAATTGAGGAGGTATCTCTTGGAGGTTCAAAAGTATGGCAAGCACGCACAAAAGATGTTGAATTAGAAACAGAAATGCTTTTAAGGCTTATGATCTTTTTAGGTAGTGATAGATCTGAAGCTATTGAAAAAATAACGAAAAACTCTAATGATAATTCATCTCAAATACTTCTAAATACTACCTCCAATGGTTACGCAGAATTAATATTTCCATATAACAAGAAACAAACCTGGAATTATCTTGGTTGGGCGCTTGATGAAATAGGAGTTGACATTGAGGATCGAGATATTTTTGAAGGTAGCTACTACGTTAAAGGTATTACCGATAAAGGCTATTTTGCAAAACTATTAAGCACAGTTTCTCAAGAAAAAACTTATCAGTTAATTGTAAATCAGATTGATGAAAATAATTCCAGAGTCATTTTTATTGATTTAAGTGAGGAAAATGAAAAGGACGCAATCGACTTTAGTTTTGATTTTTTTAATGAAATTGCAGCCAAATTTTAAGTTTAATAGTCATGGCTTTACTTCGTAATTAGTTTTTCTTTGCTATGCTTTCAAAAAGCCAAGTTAAACAGATAGCTAATCAGGAAATTTTAGTTGATGAACTATCTGATGATGAATTGGTTGATTTCTGTTTTATAGCAAATCAGGCTTATAGAGATGGAAAACCTGTTATTACTGATCAGGACTACGACTTTGTTTTTCTAAGGGCGCTCAATTCAAGATTACCAAACCATCCTTTTCTGCAAGGCCTAGAAATAGAAAATGAAGGTTTTTCAGAGGAAAAAGTTAAATTGCCTGAAAGAATGCTTTCAACTAACAAAGCATATTCCTGGGCAGATATTCAAAAATGGTTTGATAGGATATCTAAATCAGCAGATGAAATAAACCTTTCAGTTAATGATATTGAAATAAGAGGCACTCCAAAACTTGACGGCTTTGCAGGCTATGATGATGGAGATAAACTTTATACAAGAGGTGACGGAAACAAAGGGAGTGATATTAGTAGAGTTTTTGAAAGGGGGCTATCTTTATTTGAAGATGCTAAAAGAGGTCTTGGTGCTGGAGAAATAGTTGTTAAAAGAAGTTATTTTGAAACCCATCTCAGTCAACATTTTGAATATCCGCGAAACTTTCAAGCCAGCTTAATCAAAGAAAAGGCTCTAGACCAGTTCGCTGAAAAAGCTATATCAGATAAGGCTGCATTATTTGTTCCCTTTACAGAGCTACCTAATTGGCGGGGAAATATTTCAGAACTAACCGAAAACTTTAATACTATAGTTGCAGATTTGGAAGTTAGTGTTGATTTTGATGTTGATGGTGTAGTTTTTGAAGTTATAAATGTGGAACTTAAAAGTCATATGGGCTCTAATCGAAAATTTCATCGATGGCAAGTTGCCTTCAAAGAGAATAAGGAAAAAGCTCAAGTTAAAGTTTTATCTGTTACTGCTCAAGTTGGCAGAACTGGGAAAATAACACCGGTTGCAGAACTAGAACCCACACAACTTAGTGGCGCCACAATATACCGTGCAACGGGCCACCATTATGGACTCGTCAAGGAGCAGGGGTTAGGCTCTGGAAGTGTGGTAGAGTTGACACGAAGCGGCTTAGTGATACCTAAAATCAATAGAGTTATTAGACCTGCAAAAGTTTCTATACCTTCTAAATGCCCTAGCTGTGAATCAGAACTAGTGTGGGAATCAGATTTCTTAATGTGTATAAACCATCATAACTGCCGTGATCAAATTGTTGGAGTCATGGTATATTTTTTCAAAGCGCTGGCAAACAATGATGGTTTTGGTATAGCGACTATTCAAAAGTTATATGATCATGGAGTTCGTCAGATTAGTGATATATACATACTGACCCAAGAAGAATTAATGGAGATGGGTTTTGGGGATAAAACGTCACAAAACTTAATCGACCAGTTAAGAAGGTCACGCCAAGAGAGCATTGAAGACTGGAGATTCTTGGCGGCTTTTGGTGTACCTAGACTGGGGATGGGTAATTGTGAAAATCTACTGAAGAATTATAAACTTGATGAGATATTTAATTTATCTGTAGAAGTTATTGCGAGTATTGAAGGCTTTGCTGAATTAACAGCAGAGCTCATTGTAAGTGGTCTGCAATCTATTAAAGTGGAATACGAAAAATTAATCGTCAATGGATTTGTTATTGAGTCAACTGCATTGAATTCTAATGTTTCTCAAAAGAATCATATATTCTATAACAAAAGAATTGTATTTACTGGTGCAATGGCTTTATCACGCTCAGACTTAACAAAACAGGCAAAGTCATTTGGAATAATGGTAAGTCCAAGTGTTAGCAGTAAAACCGATTACCTTGTAATTGGAGATAATGTTGGCCAATCAAAGCTTAATGCTGCAAAAGCAAAAAATACTAAAATTTTGACTGAAGAGGAATATCTTCAAAAACTGAAGACAAAATAATCAATTTGACACAATTTGTAACAAACTGTGTTTTAATAATAGTATAATATTGAGCTATTAGTGACCAAAGTTGGTTGTTAAAACAAGACAATGACGTTTATTTGGGCAATCGCCTAGATAAGCGTTTTTTTTCGTCAGTTTAAAGTTGAACTGTAATGGTATAGAGGCCTGCTACCTTATTTTTTATAAGGTAGCAGGCTTTTTTTTGTTTTTTTAGGAGTATTAATATGAAGATGATAATGGCAGTTATTCAACCTAAAAGGTTAGATAGCGTTAGGCAAGCACTTGCTGAGATTGATATTACTGGTGTGACAGTCACTGAAGTTAAAGGCTTTGGTCGGCAAAAAGGGCACACCGAGCTTTATCGCGGTGCAGAGTTTGTAGTTGATTTTCTACCGAAAGTCAAAATAGAAATCGCTTTAGAAGCTGAAAAGGTCGACAAGGTAATTGATACGATCGTTGAAGCTTGTAAAGTGAATGGTGGAAAAATTGGCGACGGCAAAATTTTTATAACAAATCTAGAACAGGTAGTCCGTATTCGTACAGGTGAAACTGGTTCTGTAGCATTGTAGGGGGGGATATGGAAAATCAAATATTAGAATTACAATATGCAATCGATACCTTTTACTTTTTAGTAATGGGTGCACTAGTGATGTGGATGGCAGCAGGCTTTTCGATGCTTGAAGCTGGACTTGTAAGAAGTAAAAACACAGCAGAAATATTAACTAAGAATATCGGTCTATTTGCGATTGCTTGTACGATGTATATGGTCTATGGATATGACCTAATGTATGGCGGTGGAGTATTGCTTGAAGGTATTAGTGGTGAAGGTGAAACCTATTCAAATGCATCAGATTTTTACTTCCAAGTAGTGTTTGTAGCAACCGCTATGTCTATTGTCTCTGGCGCGGTAGCTGAGCGAATGAAGTTATTTAGTTTTTTTGCTTTTGCAGTAATATTTACTACCGTTATTTATCCATTAGAAGGGTCTTGGACATGGGGAGGTTCAGACGTTTTTGGTATTTATAATTTAGGAGATTTCGGATTCTACGATTTTGCAGGTTCTGGCATTGTTCATATGGCGGGTGCTGCTGCTGCTCTAGCTGGAGTAATTATATTAGGTCCGCGTAAAGGAAAATATGATAGTGACGGCAATTCATTACCATTAGTTGGGGCTAACTTACCTTTAGCAACTTTAGGTACATTTATTTTATGGATGGGATGGTTTGGCTTTAATGGTGGCTCAGTATTGGCAATGGCGAGCAAAGAGAGTGCTGATGCCGTAGCGATGGTATTTGTAAATACCAATGCTGCCGCAGCTGGTGGAGTTATTGCTGCTCTTGCACTTGCAAAAGTTTGGTTCGGTAAGGCCGACCTTACAATGGCACTCAATGGTGCCTTAGCAGGACTAGTGGCAATTACTGCAGGTCCTGATACACCAAGCGCTTTAGTGGCAACGTTAATAGGTGCTGTTGGTGGACTGATAGTAGTGGCTTCAATCGTATGTTTTGATCGTGAACTTAAGATCGACGATCCAGTCGGCGCAATTTCAGTTCATGGTGTTGTAGGATTGTGGGGTTTATTGGCTGTACCTCTAACTAATAGTGATGTTTCTTTTGGTGGTCAGCTAGTAGGTGCAATCACTATCTTTGTTTGGGTGTTTGTTACTTCATTACTTTTATGGATTGGACTTAAAGCCTTAATGGGCATACGCGTCTCTGATGAAGAAGAAGAGGATGGTGTTGACATTACTGAGTGTGGTTTAGAAGCCTATCCAGAGTTTGTAACAAAGTAAGAAGCGACTGATTTTAATGTGATTATAGTTGTGTTTCACATTGAAAAATCCTAGCATATGTCAATCATATTTGTGTGCTAGGGAATTTGATGGCTTAGCTGGTGGCGACTTCTCCTGCCACCAGCAATAGCTTAGTTTATATTTTTTGGTTTTGTGGTACAAAGATTTAAGAGCAATCTTTATCTAGAAGCTATATTTAAAACTCTACTTATTTGAGGTATATTAATGCTAGTTGATGATTTTAATAAAATTAGCGCAGTAAAAATGAAACAGTCACCACTAAAAATTATACTGGTTGATGAGAATATGGGGCGTTCCGCTATTCTTCGCCGTGCTCTTCAGGATAAGGGGCATGAAGTAATTTGTCGGCTAGATGGCAGCTCTAATCTTGCAAACAGCAATGAAATTACGCATGCCGATGTAGTAATCGTAAATGCCGATATTCCAGATGAAGCAGTCTTTGCAAACCTAAGGGATGTCAATAAAACTAAACCAAAACCGATAGTTATGTTTACTGAAAGTTCAGGTGACAAAATGACAGGAACAGCAATCAAATCTGGCGTAAATGCCTATATCGTAGATGGTTTAGAAGAAAATCGAGTTCAGCCCATTATTGATGTTGCGATAGCTCGTTTTAGGGAGTTTCAGGCACTTAAAGATGAGTTAGATGCAACTCGAAGCCAGTTGGCCGGAAGGAAAGCTATCGAAAAAGCCAAGGGCATACTCATGGAACATAAGAAGATTAGTGAAGATGAGGCTTACCAGTCGCTAAGAAAAATGGCTATGGATAAAAACACAAGAATCGCCGATGTTGCTGAAAGTGTTATCAGTGCATTTGAGTTATTGGAGTAAGAAAAGGTTTATTTATTATCTTCCTCTTCTTTCTTCTCCGTTTCCTCTTCTAAGTCAGATTCAATCACGTCATCATTAGATTCGGCTTTTTCACTACCTGAATCATCAATAGATTTCTTAAAGCCCTTAATTGCACCTCCAAGGTCACTACCAATATTTTTCAACCTTTTACCACCAAAGATTAGAATCACGATAATTAATATAATGATTAATTCCTGCATACCTGGCATATTAACTCTCCTTATTAAGGTTTCTAACTTCTATTATTTTTTTCCTCTAGTCCCGAAATACCAAATCTATTCACCAATTCAGTTTCGATGTCACTGACACTTATGTTTTTATGTCTTAAAAGGACTAGGACATGAAACCATAGATCAGCAACTTCATGGATGATTTTATCATTTCCTTCGCTCTTTGCTGCCATGATTACTTCAGCTGATTCTTCTGCTATTTTTTTAAGGATTTGATCGGTGCCTTGGTTGTATAAAGAAGCGACGTAGGAATCTTTAGCAGATTCTGATTTGCGTTGCTCTAATATCGCTTCTAGAGATGATAGTATGTTATCCATAAATTTCTTTTGGATCTTTTACGATTTCAGAAATACAAATCCATTCATTATTCTCTAGTTTATTATGAAAACAATTGGTTCGACCGGTATGACAAGCTATATTGCCATTTTGTTTTACTTTAAGCAATATTACGTCTTGATCACAATCAGTAAAGATCTCAAGTATTTCTTGACTATGGCCTGATGTTTCACCTTTAAACCAGAGTTTTTTTCTTGATCTTGAGTAATAAACTGCTTGTCGACTTTCGATACTAAGAGATAATGCCTCTTTATTCATACAGGCCATCATTAACACTTCACCAGTTTTATAGTCCTGAGCTATAGCAGGAACTATTCCAGTTTCATTAAATTGAATTATCTCTATAGGGTTCATGATTTGTACAATGTTTTATAATGTAGTAATTTTACCGACCCCATTCATATAGATGAAGTTTTTTACCCTTTGCTTTTTTCTAGCTATTAATGTCATAGCTATTGCTGATGAGTCAAAACACAATATTTTTGTTGTAGATGGTGACAGCGTTAATATAGATTTATTGGTTTTTTTTGATCTTGCAAAGGAACCAAAAATATTGCCAGGCAATCGTTCCACGGTAAGGTTAAGAATTGCTGGAATTGATACTCCAGAAATCAAACAAAAATGTGAAATTAAGAAAGATGAACAAATAGATTGTGGTAAGTTGGCAAGGCAATTTCTTAAAGAATTATTAGAAAATATTAATGGGGATTTAGTTATTGAACCGGTTGGGGTAGATTATTACCAAAGAATATTGATTAGGTTATATAAGGGAGAAATAAACATTGGAAAGAGAATGGTGCAAGAAGGAATGGCTTATTCTTATGATGATACCTATATCAAAGACGAACTCGTTGCTCGCGAAAAAAAAATAGGTTTTTGGGCATTTTTTAGTCCTCCAATTAACCCAAAATTATGGAGAAAGAATAATTAATTATCATTGATGCTTAATAACCCGCTTTAAGACTAGCTTCAATAAACTGATCCAAGTTCCCATCCAAAACATCCTGCGGGTTGCTACTTTCTATTCCTGTTCTTAAATCTTTGATGCGGGCTTGATCAAGAACATAGGAACGAATTTGGTGTCCCCATCCTATGTCTGATTTTAGGTCTTCAAGATCTTGTTTCTCTGTATTTCTTTTTTGTACCTCAAGTTCATAGAGTTTTGATTTTAGTTGTTTCATTGCTTGGTCTTTATTGGAGTGTTGTGAACGACCATCTTGACATTGCACAACTGTTGATGTTGGTATATGAGTAATTCTTACAGCTGATTCTGTCTTATTTACATGCTGACCACCGGCACCAGATGCTCTATAGGTGTCAATACGCAAGTCTGCAGGATTGATATCAATTTCAATGCTATTGTCTATTTCAGGTGATACGAAGACCGATGAAAACGATGTGTGTCTTTTACCATTAGCATTGTAGGGCGATTTACGTACTAATCTATGAATACCTATTTCACTTCTTAGCCAACCAAAAGCATATTCACCATCGAAATGAATGGTAGCGGATTTTATTCCAGCAACTTCGCCAGCAGAAACTTCCATTAATTTCACTTTATACTTATGTTTATCCCCCCAACGTAAATACATTCTTAGGAGCATTTCTGCCCAATCCTGGGCTTCTGTACCACCTGAACCTGATTGGATATCAAGGTAGGCAGAGTTTTTATCCATTTCCCCATCAAACATACGTTGAAATTCAAAGGAAGCTATTGATTTTTCCGCTTTATTTAAATCAACGAGTATTTCCTTAAGGGTTGCTTGATCATTTTCAAGTGCTACAATATCTAACAATTCCTTTGCATCATCGAGAAGAATAGACGATTTTGTAAAGTTATTGAAGGTGTTTTCAAGTTGGGTTTTTTCTTTACCTAACGATTGGGCGTGCCCGGGATTTGTCCATATTTTAGGATTTTCAAGTTCACGCAGAATTTCTTCAAGGCGTTCTTTTTTTTCTTCCAGTTTTAAGTGTGATGATAAAACATCTAAACGCTCTTTTAGTTCAGTTATTTTTTCGTATGTCGTAGAAAGTTCCATGTCTATATTTTAAGCTACATAAAATAAAAAAGCCCCAAAAAAGGGGCTTTGCTTATTTACTCATTTAAAGTCTTATTTTCTTAGTCCTAAACGAGAAATTAAATTCGCATAAGCATTGATATCATTTTTCTTCGCGTAGGCAAGTAATTTTTTGCGTTGTGAAACTAAACGCAACAGACCCCTTCTTGAGTGGTGATCTTTTTTATGAGTCTTAAAGTGATCAGTTAAATGCCTTATTCGAGCAGTCAAAAGTGCCACCTGTACATCTACAGAACCAGTATCACTACCATCTTTTTGGTATTCTTTAATTATAGCTTGTGTATCGATTGACATAGTTTATGTTGTCTTTGTATCCAAAATTAAGATGCGAATTATACGCTAATTTATTTCATTGTACTATATGCAAATAGAAACAAATTTAATTATCTTTATAAAGATTAATTTCACCTTCTGGTCTTGTCTTAAAGCGACGATGAATCCAAAGGTACTGTTCAGGATTATTAAGTATCTGTTTTTCAAGAATTTGGTTCGTTCTTTGTGCATCATCTAGAGGATTTCCGCTTGGATAGTTTTCAAGTGGCTCTTGAAAAGTCATTTTGTAACCATAGTTGGTTCTCACAAATGAATAAGGAATAACTCGGCTATTGTTATTTTTTGCAAGTCTTGCAGTTGCAGTTGCTGTAGCGGTTTTGATACCAAAAAAAGTCGTAAAAATACTACTTTCAACACCTAAATCCTGATCTGGTGCGTACCAAATAGGTATGCTGTTATTTATCGCTTTTACAATAGACCTTGTGTCGGTATTCTTAATCATAACAGCACCATTTTTCTGATAACCCTTAACCATAACTTGATCAAACAGCTTATTATTTTGTGGTCGGTAGACATTTGCAATTTTATATTTAATGAGAAGGGCTCGACTACCAAGCATTAGAGGTGTAAAGTGTGAACAAAGTAAAATAATTCCGCCATTTTTTTTAAGCGCATTGGTAAAAAGTTGTTCATTCTCGATGGTTAAGATTTTTTTAATTTTTTTATCACTGGCATAATAGGCATTTGCAGTTTCAAATAAGCCTATACCAACTGCATTGAAATGTCTTTTAACGCTAGTTGTTACTTGATCTTTTCTTTTTTCTGGAAAACAGTTAGAAATATTTGTATAGGCAACCTTTTTTAAATCTGTCATTATGGAATAGAGGAACTTGCCAATAATTTTTCCCAATGAAACTTGGACACTAAAAGGTAAAAAAACGCTGAGTCTCATTAAAAAGACCAAAATCCATGTAGGAAAATATTTAGGGTGAAAGAAATTATTTTTTATCATTAAAATAAAAGAAATTGCTAGTATTTATTGCGAACTAAATTATGCCATTTATTGACAGAGATTTTATCAATGATTTATCAAATAGAGTAGATATTGTTGGTCTAATTAATAAACGCGTTCCTTTAAAAAAAGCAGGCAAGGACTACAAAGCCTGTTGCCCATTCCACGAAGAGAAGACTCCATCATTCACGGTCGTTCCAAGTAAACAAATTTTTCATTGCTTTGGTTGTGGTGAAAGTGGTGGGGCAATAGACTTTATTAAGAAATTCGATCACTTGGATTTTGTTGCTGCAGTTGAGACAGTTGCAGGAGAGTCAGGCATTTCGGTAGTTTATGACCAAAATGTTAAGCCTATTGATGCAAGTTTTAAACGCTTTAACGAATTGATGGGCGAGGCAAACCACTACTATCAATCACAATTAATAAAATCGCACTCTAAAAACAAGATTGTGAGTTATGCGAAAAAACGCGGAATTAGTGGTGAAATTGCTAAGCGCTTTGCATTGGGATATGCTGAAGACGGCTGGACTAATCTTTATGAACAGTATAAAGACGACGAGCAGGCTATATTGGATCTTGAAAAAATGGGACTTTTGGTTCCAAAAAAGGACAAAAAAAACGACTACTATGACAGATTTCGTAATCGATTAATATTTCCAATCCATAATGCCAAAGGCAACGTTATTGCATTTGGTGGTAGAGCTTTGTCAGATAAGGAAAACCCAAAGTATTTAAATTCGCCTGAAACACCATTATTTTCAAAGTCAAATGAACTGTATGGGCTTTACCACTGTCGTAAATACAGTCGTAGAATTGAATTTATACTAGTGGTTGAGGGGTATATGGATGTTATCGCGCTGCATCAGGAGGGTATCACCAGTGCAGTTGCAACTATGGGAACTGCGACAACAACAAACCACTTGAATATCCTGTCACGCTCGGCAGAAACCATTGTTTTTTGTTTTGATGGAGATAATGCTGGTCGTTCTGCAGCATGGAAAGCTCTTCAAACCTCACTACCAATAATTAAGAGTGGTCTGGTGATTAAGTTTTTAATTTTGCCCGAAGGTGAAGACCCCGATACTTTGATTAAGCGTGAATCCCCAAAGGCGTTTACAAAGAGAATTTATGAAGCACAAACCTTATCTAGTTATTTATTTGATCAAATTAAATCAGAGGTACAAATTGAAACAATTGAGGGTAAGACACAATTTCTTGAAAGAACTTCTGCACTAATTCATCAAGTCACATATCCAGTATATAAGCAGCAGTTAATTGAGGGCGTTGCAGATCTGATTGATCAAGATGTTGCTCAGGTTGAGAGCGCTATGAATCAAAACAAGCCAGCAGTGCAATATGCGTCCAATAATACTTTAAATAAAAGAGAATCTTTTGTAAAAAATGATCATTTAACTGACACTTTGAGAGCTGGCAATACAAATATGAAAGGACTGATGTCGAAAATGATTTCCTGCATCATTAATTATCCTTCTTTGGCTAATGATGTTGTTGAAGAGAGAGCAAAGCATTTACCCGAATCTAAAATATTAATGGAGCTTATTCATTCAGCACAAATTGATAGTGAGATCCCAAAAGAAAATCTAATCAAGCCCTTTGAAAGTAAAACAAAGATTTATCAAAGACTTAAAGAGTTGAGTGAAATGAAACCTTTTTTAAGTGAAAATGAAGCCAAGGATGAATTATTAAGTGCACTGACTGCTGCTGAAAAGCAGCAAGAAAAAAGAAAAACGAGTAAAGATATCTCTTCAGCAAGGACCAATGAAGATGAGAAAAAAATTATGGATGATATTCGTCGTCGTAAAGTTCAAGATAAATAGAATTAAGCATCTGACTTGGGTTGCAACGTCAAGTCGTTATTTAGAATTTTTTCCATCGCCTCACGAAATGCCATCGATGCAGAGTTTGAACCTTCGCATCGAATCTGTAGAGAGGGATCCCAAGAGGCAAAGCATTGTTTTGGATGATCTAACCTAACTGCGATGATGTATTTAGGTTCGATAACCGGTGAAAAGCCGACAAAATAGGTTCGCTTTGCACCATCTTTGTTATATTTTCCATCGATCACTATCTCTGCTGTGCCTGTTTTTCCTGCAATATCATAACCATCAATACTTGCTCTATAGCCTGAACCTTCCATTGAAGCAACCGAATCTAGAATTTCGGCAATAATTTTTGTTGATTCAGGACTAAAGACTTGTTGTTGGTTGTTAGAGATGTTGCTTTTTAATAATTTGAGTTCTGGCAGTGCGCCTTCATTTGCAAATACCAAATAGGCTCTTGCGAGTTGCGCTAAATTCATATTCATAGGTCCATGACCAAAAGATAAACTTCTTTTATCTACCAAACCCCAGGTATTAGAATTTCTAAGGATTCCAGGGTTTTCAATGCTTGGTAATAAGCCTAGTGATTCACCAAAACCAAGTTTACTCCAAGTTTCAAAAAAATCTTCATTTTCGAGTCTTTCAGATATATTAACGGTGCCTAGATTGTGAGATTTCTGTAGAATCAGTTTTACAGTCATTTCAGTATATTTCTCGTCCGGGCGTATATTACCAATTCTTTCGGTAACGTCAATCAATTCATCATCTGTGGCACTAATGACTCCTTTATCAAGTGCTAATAACATGGTGAACGGTTTCATTGTTGAGCCTGGTTCAATTTTGTCTGCTAGGACACGATTTCTGTACCCTTCTGCGTTAAAGTTTTGGCGATCGTTAGGGTTTGCTGAAGGGTAATTGGCTAAGGCTAATATTTCACCATTAGGAGCCAAAACAATAGCCGAGGCAAATTCTGCGTCATGAAATTGAGCTGAATTCTTAATGGCATTGTATACATGGAACTGGATGTCTGCATCAATAGTCAAATGTATATCTTCACCATGTTCTAGTGGTTCAATTATTTCTGCATCATAATATATATCGGAGTTTGATTTGTTATCGGACAATCTTTTCTTGCCATTACTGCCAGATAAATATTTATCAAACTCCTTTTCAATTCCAAAAGCACCATAGTTGAATTCGTTGACCTTACCTAAAAGTGGCGCTAAAGATTCATTCTTTGGATAGTAACGGAATGGCTCTGTTTCCATAAAAACCCCAGCAATTTTCTGCTTAGAGCATTTGGTTTCTTCTACTTTCTCTTTAATTGGCATGTCAAATCCAGCAAGTGATTTAGTTTTATCAATCCAGCTATTTTTTTGATTAACCATTGAGCTCACACAAACTTTTTGAACATTTCTTTTAAGTTCAGAAATTTTTTTAATTACTGGGTCTGTAACTGTGAGATTTTTCTTTATTATCAAATGCCTTCTACCTGCTAATTTCTTTTTTTCAAGTGTCTCTTTTAATTCATCGCTTGGTATCGAAAGTGCCTGTGCTAAAAGTGGTATATATTCATCTTGCACCAGAGTCGGGTCAAGATTGATTCTTTGTTTAATTAAATCGATTGCGAGAATATTGCCATTCCTATCCAGAATATTTCCTCTAATAGCTTTTTGAGTCATTGTTTTAATGGATTTGTCAGATGCTTTATTGAGTAATGAGCCTTCACCTAATTCACTTGAATGAATTGTTGATGCTCGATAAATAAAGATAATAACGAATATATAAAATAAATATTTGACTAGGCCTTGTCTAGTTCTGTAGTTTTGAACCCTGCTAAATATCATAGCGGCAACTTTTCTATTTTTGTTGGATTGTCCATCAATAGTTTCTCTCTTGACTTGGTATAGATATCCATTCCACTGAGAAGCTCAGAATATTCCACTTGTAATTGTCTATTTATAGCATTAATTATTTTTTGATTGTCTAAAGCCCGACTTTCTTCCTTATAAAGTAGATATATCTCGTGGTGCCAATTAATGGTCATTAGGGCCATCAAGACTAGAGCAATAATCAGAATACTATTAATTAACCAGCTTGTTTTTATTAATCTCAACATTTTTTTGCCACTCGCAGGATAGCACTCCTTGAACGCCTATTATTTTCAATCTCTTTTTTTGTTGGTTTAAATTTTCCGAGATCGTTCAATACACATTTTTCATTGTCTTGAGAAATAACTGGAAGTCCTTTAGGTGTTTCTTTAGGACGAGAATGCTTTCTAATAAACTGTTTAACTATTCTATCTTCGATTGAGTGAAAACTTATAACACACAATCTTCCTTCAGGAGCCAAGATATTGATTATTTGATCCAGTGCTATTTTGAGTTGCCTAAGTTCATCATTAATTACAATTCTAATTGCTTGAAATGAGCGTGTTGCAGGGTGCTTGTTCTTCTGAGCACGAACTACTGTGGCGATAAGGTTTGCAAGTTCTGCGGTTGAATTAATGTCTTTACTTTCTTGATATTTCTTTATTGTCGAAGCAATTATTCTGCTTTTTTTTTCCTCACCATAAAGATAAAGTGCATCTGCAATCTCGCTTGCGCTTTTTTGCTTCAGCCATTCAGCTGCAGTCAAACCTTGGGTCTGATTCATGCGCATATCAAGAGGACCATTACTATTGAAACTAAACCCCCTGTCTTCGTTATCTAGCTGAGGTGAGGATATACCTAAATCCATTAAAACCCCATTTATCTTGCCTGATAAATTCAAACTATCAAGTTGATTATTTAATCTTGAAAAGTTGTCATGGAATACGCTTAAGCGTGAGTCATCAAAATTTGATTTAGCATAATCAACTGCTTCTAAGTCTTGATCGAAGGCGATGACTCTGCCTGCTTCACCAAGACAATCAAGAATTCCTTTTGTGTGTCCGCCTCTTCCAAATGTGGCATCTACATAAATGCCATCAGATTGGATATTAAGTCCTTCAATTGACTCGCTGAACATAACTGAGTTGTGATGATTTGAGAATGCAGTGCGATCTAATTTACTCTGCACAATTGCCCTACAATGAAAGTTTTTGGACTTCCTGAGGAACTTCGACTTGTGAACTTAATCTTTCAAGTTTTTTAATTTGTTCTGTCCAAGTATTTTCATCCCATATTTCAAAACTATGGCCCTGACCACTTAAAATAACCTTCTTATTCAAATTTGCATGCTTTCTATGTGACTGAGGAATAAGTATCCTGCCAATCTTGTCTAATTCACATTCATTGGCGTGACCAATAAGTTTTCTTGAAAGTCTTTTTGAATGAATATCTAGTGAGGGCAGTTTGGATATCTTTCTTTCCAAGTTTAGCCAATCAGACAAAGGGTAGAGTAATAAACAAGAGTCATCAGGATGAATACTAAGAATCATTTGCCCAGAACAAAGCTTGGCTATTTGGATTTGATGACGTGAGGGAATTTTGATTCTTCCCTTTGCATCGATTGATAAGAGGTGAATACCACGAAACATTAATCCATTTTATACCATTATTTACCATAATTATCCACAATTATTGAACTTAGTTGTACTTTTGGAGTACTGTATTGATAATTCAATAATTATTTTCAATTGATTATGAAATTTTGTAATAAAATCAGTATGCCCATACTTTTATTGGGTTTAAAAATTAATTAATAAATTCAGGAGAAGGAATGAATAAGAGAGTTGGAATAATTGGTGCCGGGCCGAGTGGCTTAGCCCAATTAAGAGCTTTTAAATCTGCAGAAGAAAAAGGTACAGATGTGCCAGATGTGGTTTGCTTTGAAAAGCAAAGTAATTGGGGCGGACTATGGAACTATACATGGAGAACCGGTCTAGATGAGAATGGTGAAATTGTTCACAGTGGCATGTATCGATATTTATGGTCTAACGGCCCTAAAGAATGTTTGGAGTTTGCAGATTATTACTTCGAAGAACACTTCGATCATCCTATTGCCTCTTTTCCTCCAAGAGAAGTTTTGTTCGACTATATTCAGGGTAGGGTAATTAAGGCAGGTGTTAGAGATAAGATCAGATTTAACACGGTAGTTAGGGATGTAGTCTTTAGTGATGAAACAAAGTTGTTTACTTTAACTGTACATGATTTTGAGCAAGATATAACTTATACTGAAGAGTTCGACTATGTCATCGTGGCCTCGGGTCACTTTTCAACTCCAAATGTACCCGAATATGAAGGCTTCAGCCACTTTAATGGCAGAATATTGCATGCCTGTGATTTTCGTGATGCATTAGAATTTAAGGGTAAAGACATCTTAGTTGTTGGTAGCAGCTATTCTGCTGAAGATATTGGATCTCAGTGCTATAAATATGGTG